>JAGOGF010000260.1 GCA_017996845.1 Butyrivibrio sp. | reverse complement strand
ACAGAAAACGGTCTCAAGGTGGATTGCACCTATACAGGTCCAAATGCCAGCAGTTATTTGCAGTATATCGAAAAACACAGAGAAGAACTTACCCAGTATCTTATGAATCCGGATATTGCGGATTATTATGAATGGATGGAGTCCAGTCACCAGACAGCGATTACATTAAAAAAGCATGAAAAAGAAAAACTGATTCTGTATGTAAACTTCGATCCGGTAACAAAAATCATGGAAACAGGAATTTCCGACGATAACATCACCCTGAAGCTTGGATCTCCTCTTGTACATATCAATATTGATGAAATGGATCGCAATACATTTAAACTCAAAGTATATGATATGCTGCTTCTTGCTGATGAAATTGCAATCGGAATGGGCAATGAAGATCTGCGTGATATGGCAAATATCGAAATGGTAAAAACATACCTGAATGAAATATACGACAAATACCATGAAGGAAATATCTGACTGACCACCCTGATTTTTTCGTAAAAAAACGTTCAATGAAAGAAAAAAACTTCTTTCATTGAGCGTTTTTTATGTAGAAACAATCATAAAATCAGCTTTCCTGATCTGTTTCCTTTGCAACAAACAGTGTTCCGACCTTCTTCTTCTCAATAATATCATATAAAAGTTCAGGTTTGTGCCCATGCGTAATCAATACATCAATACCTCTGGAAGTTGCAAGTTCAGCGGCATCCAGTTTGGTAATCATTCCGCCTGTCCCACGGTTGGAGCCTGATCCTTCTGCAAGAGACCTGATTTTTTCATCAATTTTTTCTACCCTGCTGATCAATTTGGCATTGCTGTGTGTATTGGGATTACAATCATACAATCCATCAATGTCAGATAAAATGATCAACTTGGATGCATTGCAGAAAATTGCAACAACTGCCGATAACATATCATTATCCGAAAAGAGTTTCTGATCTGATTCAATCTCAACATGACTGACAGAATCATTTTCGTTTACGATCGGAATAATATGATTTTCAAGCAGCGCATCAAATGTATTTTTCAGATTATCTCTGCGCTCCGGTACTTCCACATCGTCACTGTTCAGCAGAATCTGTCCAGCCATTCTGCCATATTCCTGAAACAGTTTGTCATACAAATGCATCAGTTCACATTGCCCCACTGCCGCAGCTGCCTGTTTCAAACGCAAGTCTTTCGGTTTTTGCTGCAGACGCATTTTATTTGCTCCGACCGCAATTGCTCCGGAAGAAACAAGTACCAGATCATATCCCATATTTTCTATACCGGAGAGTGCCCTGCACAGCAAATCCATTTCATGAATATCAATATTTCCCTGTTCATTGGTCAATGTCGATGTTCCAACCTTGACCACAATTCTCTTTTTACTAAGGCTCATTTCGCTTCCACCTATGTATATAATAGTATCAATTCTGATATAAACTGTATTGCAATCTCAATCTGATCCATGGTTAATGCAGGAATCACCCCTTCATCTGTTTCAGTTCAGACAGCATGGTATCTGTCGTCGTAATGACACGGCTGTTTGCCTGAAATCCCCTTTGTGCAGTAATCATACGCGTAAATTCATCAGCAAGATCAACATTGCTCGCCTCTAACACGCCCGTTGCAATAGATCCGCCGTCTTTGGTGACATCCATCGTCTGTGCCGCACCTGAATTTGGGGTTGCCTGATACAGATTATCACCGGCTTTTTCAAGTCCTGAAGCATTTGCAAATTCTGCAACTGCGATCTGACATAAAACTTTTTTATCGCCATTCGAATAAGTCGCATTAATCATTCCGTTTTTGGATACGGTAATCCCATTCATTGTTCCTTCCGGTCTGCCTGCTCCGTTTCCGTCCGTATCTCCCATTGCAGTCTTGATAGTCGATGCGCCCGTTGTTCCTGCATAATTGGTTGAAGCAGAAAAATCAAGTGATAAGCTTCCTCCCACACTCGCCGGCAAATTGATCGATACAATTCCGGAAGCTGCACCATTTGCACTTACCAGTTTACCATCTGAAGAATTATATTTCAGATTAATATCAGCGTTTGCAGGAAGTGTAACACTGTTACCGGAAGCATCTGTCACTCCGGCAAGTGTCATGGTATAGGTTGAACTGTCACTGTCCCCTGCATCTGTTAATTTAAAACTCAATGTATAGTTTTTACCATCAGACCCATAGACGCCTGCCGTAACAGTCTTGCCTGTACTTGCTGAAAGAGCAGATTCCTTTCCGTCAATATTCCCGGAGAAAGTCTCAGCTGTGGTAGACTGCGCCGCTGAAGTTTTGTTTGCAGCATTTATAAGCGACAATTTAGCTGTTGCACCCGTTGCTGCTACCGTTTTTCCATCTGAAGAAGTCCACCCCTGAACATAATACCCGTTTGATCTGGTAACAAGATCTCCGGCATCATTTACTGTAAATGTGCCATCCCTTGTATACAGATTTTCTGCTCCGTTATTTACTATGAAAAAGGAATTTCCGCTGATCATCATATCAAACGGCAGGTTGGTTGTCTGTACTGCTCCCTGCGTGGAAATATTTGTTGCAATTGCACCTGTTTTGCTGCCAAGACCGATCTGCCTTGCATTTACCGATCCCATTGTTGCTGTCGCTGCTGAAGAATTTCTGGTCGTCTGATACAGCATATCGCTAAAAGAAAGTGATTGGGATTTATATGCAGTTGTATTTACATTTGCAATATTATTACC
>JAGOGF010000108.1 GCA_017996845.1 Butyrivibrio sp. | reverse complement strand
TCGGTATAATCAGGATACACTGCATCACCTTTCCCAGTTTTTTGAAAACAAGCTGATCCATCGCAATGGCCAGTACAATTTCCAAAAACATTCCTATTACAGTAAATATTACGTAATAGGCTACTGTGTTGAATGAAATCTGTAAGAACGTTGATTTGGAAACGAGCAGAAACTTGAAATTGTCAAGTCCGTTCCAGGGACTGTTCCATACACCCATCTTAAAATCAAAATTTTTAAAAGCCATCACAAGACCTGTCATTGGTATATAACTGAATATCAGAAATACCAGAAATGCAGGCAATGCCATCACAACATGCGCTTTATGTGCCCATAAAAGCTTTAACTGCCTCTTCATAAATAAGAGCCCTCCTTATGCATTTTCAATTGTCTTTATTATGGGGCAAAAAAATAAAAAAACAATATTAGTTCGGATAACTGCAAGTACTTTCACAAATAAAGTAATTATCACTTTATTCTTTTCCCAAAGATTTTATTTTTTTTGTGCATCTTGCATAAATTCATGAAACCGAAACCAGTTGATCTTCGTTTGATTGAATTATCTGGCCATGCCCTCTATACTACAATTATTGAATCACATTTCGCCAAAGAAAAATATGGCAACAACCTTTACAGGAGGAAATCGTTTATGAAAAAGAAACAACTTTTGTCATGTGCACTGATTACAGCCATGACTGCATCGCTTATTACAGGATGCGGCAGTACCGGATCAGCAAGTTCGGCACAGAACAATTCTCAAAGTGCTTCTGCCAGTGCAGATGGTATGACTGAAATCTCTATTTACCGTGCAACTTTCAATCTTGCCAGTTCGGATCAGGCTGAGGTTACCAAAATTCAGGATGCAATCAATGATTATATTGGTGACAAGATCCATGTGAAAGTCAAACTCACGGATATCTCTTCCGGTGAATATCCGGATAAGCTTAATCTCTCCATGACAAACGGTGATGTTAATCTGCTCTGGACTGCAAGCTGGGAAGGCTCTGTATCTACTGATAACCTTGTTTCCCAGAACGCTGTATATGATCTGACTGATCTGCTCCCTGGAACAGACCTTTACAAGTCCATGCCTGAATCTGTCTGGACTGCTTCCCAATATAATAATAAGGATTATTTTGTTCCCTGCTACAAAGAATCTGCTGAAGGATATGATCTGGTATATCCTACTGCAAAAGCAAAGAAATACGGTTGGGACATCTCCAGTATTAAAGAACTGAAGGATATTGAACCCATGCTGGCTCAGATGAAAGCTGATGGCGTTAAATATCCGCTTCTGATGCAGAAAATGCCTTTCTTTACCAAATTCTATATGGATAAATATGATTTCTCATTGGCCAATACCATGATCGCCATCGACCGTTCCACAAATGAAGTAGTTAACGCTCTGCAGACAGATGATTACAAAAACTTTGTTACGCTTATTTCAGACTGGGCTTCCAAGGGATATATCAGTGATGAAGAAGTTACAAAGACAATTCCTGATACTGCTATCATGACAACCGACTGGGGCTTTGCTGCATGGGCAGACGTTCCTGTAAACGGTGCTGCAACCACAACCTATGGTCAGGATTGTGATGTCATTCATTTGACCAAGAATTGGGCTAACTCAACCAGTACACTGGGTTCCTGCTTTGCTGTATCTTCCGGCTGTACAGAAGCACAGGCTAAAGCATGTGTTGATTTCCTCGGTCTTCTCTATACAGACAGCAAGCTTGCAGATCTTTATACCTATGGTATTGAAGGAACTGACTATGACAAAGATTCTGATGGCATGATTGTTAAAAAAGGTGACCTCTATAACCACAGTTCATGGGAATCCGGCTCTGTAAAAGATATCTCAATTGAAAAGGGATCTCCTGCCAACACCGTTCAGTTATATGAAGACTTCAACAAACAGGCTGTAGAATCAGACGCATCCGGCTTCCGTCCTGATTATTCATCCGTTCAGGCACAGTGGTCAGCATGCCAGAGTGTATATGATCAGTATGGTTATGTTATGGAAGAAGGCGCCTATACACCGGATCAGGTGGATGGCAAGATTAAAGAATTCCAGAAAGCACTTGATGATGCTGGATTTGAAGATGTTTTAAAGGCAATCCAGACACAGTATGATACCTGGAAAGCTGCAAAAGCAAAATAGTATCTATTTTTCAAAAGGAGCCGGTCAGATTATCTGACCGGCTCCTTTTAAATGCTAAGACGCAGAAACAATTCCATATCAAAGAGCCTCTTTACGGTCTCTTTCCGTTCTGACCGCATTTCATTTCTGCACATGGTAATCTGCTTCTGCATTTAATGGATTTTTTTTATGATAATCAAACAGATATTCCGTTGGTCCTTCTCCCAGATCCAGAACCTGTATACAAGTCATATGCCGGCTTTTATTATAATGAAGCGCAAAATCAAATTTCAGATATTCCTGAATCTGCGCCATCCCGCTTTCATCTGCATGTTCGGCGGCAAATTCCTTTAAGACCTCATATCTTTGCTTCTGCGCAGGAATATTCTTCCTGTATCCCTTTCTTCTGAAAAAATCTGCGAGCTGCTCATACATCTCAAACGGGTTACGAAAATGCGTTTCCAAAACAGGCAGTGTTCTGATAAACTGCTGCGAATTGTAAAACAGATCCAGCATATCACATATCTCATGCAATCTGCATATCTCCCGATAGGTTATCCACTTTGTTCGATAAATTTCGTATGGTGCTCTTTCCGACCAGACCATTCCATAGCTTTCCGCCTTCTCGTACATGACCGTTCCGGGAAGTACTTTCAGAAATCCCAATTGAAACTGATTTGCCCGCATGGCATATACTTCATTAAAAGACTCTGCAAACCGATCATAATCTTCATAGGGCAGTCCTGCAATCAGATCCAGATGCAGGTTGATATTATTGCCTCTGCGAATCCCGTTTACCACTTCTGTAAGACGTTCCAGATCCATGGTACGGTTTACTTCCCCTATAGTCTTCTGATTCGTTGACTGTACGCCGATTTCCATCTGAACCAGTCCCGGACGAAAAGTGTTCAGCAGGCTGATTTCTTCCCGGCTGACAATATCCGCCCCGATTTCAAAATGGAAATTGGTAATTCCGTTATCATGTTCCCCGATATATCGCCAGATTTCCATTGCGTGTGCATGGTTGCAGTTGAATGTCCGATCTACAAATTTTACCTGTTTTACCGCATGATCCAGAAAAAACTGCAATTCCTTTTTTACCGTATCCATATTGCGCAGTCTCACGGACTTGTCAATTGAGGACAGGCAATAGGAACAGCGAAACGGACAACCCCTGCTGCTTTCATAATAAATAATGCGGTTGTCAAAAGGTGCAAGATTATCATACAGAAAGGGCAGGCTATCCATAGACACCGGCTGCTGATCAGGACTATCTACAAGTAAATTCCGATTCTCCTTCCTTTCATACCAGGAAAGACCTGCTATGTTTTTCCACATATTTTGGCCCTTTACCAGAAGCATAGCCAGATCCCGAAACGGGCGTTCGCCTTCTCCTCTGATGATAAAGTCAGCTCCCATATCCAGAAACTCCTGCGGACTGTTGGTTGCTTCCGGTCCCCCTGCAAACAACAGCGGTTGTGTGCTGTTACAGATACATCTGATATCCCGAATCAGATGCCTGGTATATTCTACATTCCAAATGTAACAGGAAAACCCTATGGCATCTGCTTCCGCTTCCATAATTCCGCTCAAAATATCTTCATACCGGTCATTAATCGTATATTCTGCTATTTGCACATACTGACTGTATTCCCCTGAATAAGCCCGCAGTGCATATACTGCGGGACAGGAATGAATATATTTGGCATTGACTGCCACAAGTAAAATTTTCATTGGCTTTGTCCTTCATGATGCAGGATATCGTTCCATCACCGCATTCTCGCTATTGGGTTTCGCAACGGTCAGATCTGCATATCATATGATTTTCTTCATATGATACCAATTGTACCATACTACTCCCGATCTGTTCTACCGGTTCTGCTGTTTCGCATTCCCGGATACGACAATCCTATCCCGCATGATCCGGCTCATCCTTCCATCGTAGACAACCATTCCATAAAAGCTGCGCTTTGCATGAAAAAAAGCAGATGATCTCTCACCTGCCTTTTTTCATGCTTTTCTCATATGGATTGCAAAATCAGCTTATCACAGAACGCTTAACTGCAAATTGGAATACCCGCATCATCTGTGCGTCCACTTCTCAAATTCTTCATCGGTACAGCTCACATAATGGATTCCTTCAACCAAATGCTCTGTTCCGGCGCCGTAACTGATTCCGGATGTTTTATAATCATATACTTCGGCTTTACGGCTTTTCTCCACAACCGGATTGGGTGAGGGAATTGCAGATAAGAGACTCTTTGTATAGGGATGTACCGGATTCCTGAAAATTTCTTCCGTTGTCCCGGTTTCCAGAAGGTGTCCCAGGTGCAATACCCCGATTCTGTCAGAAATATACTTGACCATGGCAAGATCATGTGCAATGAAAAGATATGCCGTACCCGTTTCCTTCTGAATATCTTTCATCAGATTTACAACCTGTGCCTGAATGGAAACATCCAGCGCAGAAATGCATTCATCCGCAATAATAAGCTTGGGATTCATGATCAGTGCTCTTGCAATTCCCACACGCTGCCGCTGCCCGCCTGAAAACTGATGCGGATAGCGATCCGCATGCTCCGGTGCCAGACCAACCTTCTCCAGAATATTATGAATCTTTTCTTCCCGCTCTGCATGATTACGGTAACTATGATGAATATCCAGCCCTTCTCCGATAATATCCCCTACTTTTTTCCTCGGATTCAGAGAAGCCATCGGATCCTGAAAAATCATTTGCATCTGTGTGCGCAGCGCATTGGAAGTACTTTTGTTTAATTTGCTGCCAATATCCATTCCGTCAAAGGAAATGCTTCCTGCTGTCGGTTCATACAGTCTGATCACGCTCCTGCCAATTGTCGACTTTCCGGATCCCGATTCACCTACCAGGCCATAAGTTTCTCCCGGCATAATATTAAAACTGACATTTTCAACCGCTTTAACGGTATAACTTCCGCTGATCTTAAAATACTGTTTCAGCCCCTTTACTTCCAGAAGCGGCTTTACTATCTGTTTTTCAGCCATTGATTCCCGCCTCCTGCCTCATTCTGTCCAGTCTGTTCTTAAGTTCCTGCGGCATCTCTACCTTGGGCGCTCTGGGATCCAGCAGCCATGTTGCCGCATAATGTGTATCCGTTATCTGAAACATCGGCGGTTCCGCCTTATCATCAATGTCCAGCGCAAAAGCATTTCTTGGTGAAAATGCATCTCCTTCTTTTTCATGCAGCAGATTGGGCGGTGAACCCGGAATAGTATAGAGTCTTTCATCTTCCGTATCAAGATCAGGCATTGCAGACAAAAGTCCCCAGGTATAGGGGTGCCTTGGATCATAGAAGATTTCATTGATCGTCCCTTTTTCAACAATTTTTCCTGCATACATAACATTCACAAAATCTGCCACTTTTGCAACAACACCAAGATCATGCGTAATATAAATAACAGAAATACCGCGTTCCTTTTGAATTCTACGGATCAGTTCCAGAATTCTGGCCTGAATGGTTACATCCAGCGCAGTTGTCGGTTCATCACAGATCAGAAGATCCGGGTCGCAGGAAAGTGCAATTGCAATAACCACACGCTGTCTCATTCCCCCTGAAAGCTGATGCGGATAATTCTTCATACGTTTTGGTGCATCTTCGATTCCGACTTCCCTGAGCAGATCTTCCGCCTTTTTCCATGCCTCCTGCTTCGGAACATGATAATGCCAGATCATACCTTCCGTAATCTGCTTTCCGATCGTCATGGTCGGATCAAGGCTTGTCATCGGATCCTGAAACACCATGGAGATTCTCTTTCCATTGATATGTCTGCGAATCCACTGCTTATCTTTTTCCAGTATGTTTATTTCGGCATCACTTCCATCCTGATGATGATACCGAAACGTAATATTCCCGCTGTTGACAGTAGCATTGGATGCCAGAATTCCCATTGCCGCTTTCATGGTTACGGATTTGCCTGAACCGGATTCTCCCACGATTGCAACCGTCTGTCCCCTATGCAGTTCCACATCAATTCCTCTGATTGCATGCACTGCGCCGGCTGTTGTATGAAAAGAAATATCCAGATTCTGTATATCAAGTATTTTATCATTTTGCTGCATCTGCTTCTCATACCTCCTTCAGTTTGGGATCAAGAGCCTCGCGCAGTCCGTCTGCCGCAAGGTTAAAACTCAGCATCAGAAGCGCCATGACAATAATCGGCGGAACGATCTGGTACGGATGTGTCGTAAAGCTGTTAAATCCTTCCGAAATCAAAGATCCAAGAGAACACTGCGGTACCGGTATCCCCAGTCCCACAAAGCTCAGGAATGCTTCTGTAAAAATAGCCGTTGGAATGGAAAACATAACCTGTGTAATGATCGGTCCGATAATATTGGGCAGAACTTCTTTAAAGATAATGAAAAAGCTGCCGGCTCCCAGCGTTCTGGATGCCAGAACAAACTCCTGCTCTTTCAGTTTGAGCATCTCTGCTCTTGCAATTCTGCTCATCCCAACCCATTCCGTAATCATCAGCGCAATTACAATTGTTACCATCCCGGGTTTCAGGATCAGCAGCAGCAAGGTCACAATAACAAGTCTTGGTATGCCATTTACAATTTCCAGAATACGCTGCATGATCATATCCACTTTACCGCCAAAGTATCCTGAAATCAGACCATAACTCATTCCGATTACCATATCGATTACCGCTGCAGCGACAGCAATAACCAACGATACCCGCGCCCCGCTCCAGGTTCTGGTCCAGATGTCACGTCCGAAATTATCGCTTCCAAACCAGTAGTAAACATGATCCAGCTTATTTTCAACATAGTAATTAATCTTTTTGGTTCCCGTCGTCGTATGCATTGTTTCACTGCCATCGAAAAATCCGGCATGATCAAATCCCGGTATTCTTGGTGCCAGATTTTTCTGCAGAAGGTTCTGTTCGGAATAGGAATATCCGCTCATTCCAGGACCAACCACAGCCATTATCGTAATCAAAATGATCAGGATCAGCCCTGCAACAGCACTGATCTTTCTGAGATATCTCAGAATAACCTCTTTCCAGAAGCTTTGTGCTGCAAAGTTGTTATCAATCGCAATTTCACCTGCATTGTTTTTCAGACAAAAATCTGCATCTGTCGGAATATACGCAGGCATTTCTGTAATTTTAGGTGTTTTTTTCATACCGCTTCTCATGCCTCACTTTTTGCCAGACGTATTCTGGGATCAATCACGCCATACAGGATATCCACTACAAGCATGATGCCGATATACATTGCCGAATAAATAAAGCTCAGTGCTATTACCACATTATAATCATTTGACTGTATTGCATTTACCAGCAGACTTCCCACTCCCGGAATTGCAAATATTTTTTCGACAACCAGTGAGCCGGTCATCAGATCTACAATCAACGGAGCAAGTACCGTAATGATCGGTATCAGCGCATTGCGAAGCGCATGACGGAAGATCAGCGCAGGTCCCGAAATCCCCTTGCTTTCTGCCAGAAGCATATAATCACTTCCCAGAACTTCCAGCATCTCGCTTCGCGTAAATCTGGCAATGGACGCCATGGTAAACATCGACAGGGCGATACTGGGCAAAACACTGGAGGATACCATTTGTTTCGCACTAAAGAGCATGGGGAAAATTCTCCACTGGAATCCGAACTGATAACTGAGCCCTAATGCAAACACATATGAGGGGACAGAAACACCGATTACCGAAATAATCGTAGCTATGGTATCCCATAAAGTATCATGCCAGATCGCCGCCGTAAGTCCCAGAATCAGTCCAACCACAGCACCAAGCGCAACCGCTGCGCCACCGATTGCTATGGAAATCGGAAGCCTTGTATGAATCAGCTGGGCAATCGGCGTATTTTTTGAGATATTGTAGCTGACACCAAAATCTCCTCTGAGCATATTTAAAACATACCTGAAGAACTGGATAACAACCGGCTGATCCAGGCCATATTTGGCAAAAAGTGCCGCGCGCTGGTCATTGTTCAGTTTTTCATCATTAAAAGGTGATCCTGGCATCAGCTGCATCAAAATAAAAAGGATCAGCAATATAGCCAATAAGGTAAAAAGTGAAGTAATGATTCTTTTAAAAATATATTTTTTCATGGGTTCCCCCACCTCTCAAATTAGTCAAACATACGCTTTTCAAAATCTGACAAACCTGTGCGGTGCACAAATTGTCTGTTGAGAAATTTCTTTTTTCAATCCGGGAAAACAGCAGAGCCGCGCAGAAAAATGAATCCCTGTGCGGCTCTCTGCGTGATACTTTCCTGTATTACTGTATCAGTTTGATTTCACTGCATCCTTATATACTCTGTTGAGTGCTACCGGATGGAACGCAACTCCGGTTACTTTTGTGGAAACCATTTCTGCATTACACTGTGTATAAATCGGGAAGATTACTGCATTATCCATTACCAGTTTCTCTGCATCAAAAAGCTTAGTCCAGCGTCCCTGCGCATCCATTGCCAGATCTCCGGTTGTGCATTCTGCGATCATGTCGTCAAAAT
>JAGOGF010000107.1 GCA_017996845.1 Butyrivibrio sp. | reverse complement strand
TGTTGATAGTATCGCTGCCAGTAATTTCTGTTTCATGATAATCCTCCCATTTTTTTGCCTTCCCAATCGGCTTCTTCTGTTTTTTGTTTCTATATTAAGCTTACCATAAGTTTTTTTTGGATCTAGTCCACATTTTTATGCAAACTGTTCATATTTTTTAGATTCTTGCTCCTGCACTGCTGCGATACTCATTTGGTGTCACCCCTGTATGCTTTTTGAATATATCGCAAAAATATCTATAGTTGTTATAGCCTACTTTTTCACTGATTTCGGCAACTTTATATCCCTGCGTCAATAATTTTTTTGCTTTTTTCATACGAATATCCGTAAGATATTTCACATAACTTGTCCCAACATTTTCTTTGAATAAAATACTGAGATAGGCAGGTGCAAGATTTACATAGCCGGCCACTTCCGTTAATCCGATATCTTTGTCATAATTATCATTAATAAACTGCAGCGCGTCAGTAATACCACGATGATTGCAGGACACCTTATCTGCTTCTATAACTGCAATGATTCTGCTGATCACCTGTTCCATATATTTTTCCAATTCCCCTTTTGATTCCAATTCCATCACAGTGGTACAGGGAATAATCATTTTCTCATCATACTGATTTTTCTGCCCTGCAAAAATCTCCAGAATAACACACAGAAATCGATAGGTTCCCTCTTTCACAGAATTAAAATCTCTACAGGTTTCTATCAGTCTTTGCAGATACTTTCTGCTGTTCTCACGCAGTGCCTCACTATCCGACATAATCAGTGCATTAATAGCCATGTCATCCAGTTTCACACCATTTTGTGCTTCACTTTCCTCCTGCATTAACTTATTCTTTTTATCCCGTTCTCTGTTTCCAATATCTGTCAGACACTTACCCACTTTTTCCATTGTAATCGGTTTATCAAGATAGTCTTCGACCTGCAGCTGAAGTGCACGTCTGGCATACTCAAATTCGGTATAGCCACTGATTACAACAAACACTGTTTTCGGAAGCTCTTCTTTAATATTTTCGATCATGGAAAGTCCATCCAGTCCCGGCATCCGAATATCCGTAAACACAACATCAGGCTTTTCCCTGCGTATCACTTCCTGTCCATCTATTCCATTAGAAGCAGACGCCACAATATGAAAATCAAGATTTAATCGATCCAGGATAGCAGTCATACCCGCAACAACAATATATTCATCATCTATCACCACGACCCGTCTCATACTTTCATCCCTTTCAGCTGGCATTACAGCACTTTAATAATCTGCTGCCATTTCAGCGCTTTGCAGGTCTATATACACCTGATCACACAAACTCATATCCTCGGAAATGTTAAAAAAACCGTAGTTCCTTCTCCAATTACGCTTTCATATACCACATCATATTTTTCTCCGTAAAAAAGTTTTATACGTTCTCTGACATTTTTTACACCATAGCCCTTATCCAGGAGAGACATGTCGGATATTCCGATGCCATTATCATGAAGCGTGAAATGGAGCGTTTCCTGTTCTTTATACCCTATAATGGAAATGGATCCATTACCAATCTTACTTTCCAGACCATGGGTCACTGCATTCTCAACCAAAGGCTGTAATAGAAATGCAAGTATTTTTTCCTGCATTATATCTTCTGCAATATCGATATTCAGTTCAAAACGATTTTGGTAACGCAAATTCTGGATCTTCATATATGCTTCAATTTTCTCCAGTTCCGCATGTACTGCAATCGTCTTATCTCCTTTATTCAGACTGAGTTTAAACATATCGGAAAGATTTTTTACCATTCCCGCCACATCGTCTGCTTTATCAAGCAGTGCCATAAAATACAGCGCATCCAGCGTATTATACAAAAAGTGTGGATTGATCTGAGATTGAAGCAGTAAAAGTTCTGCTTCCCGCTCTTTCAATTCTGAATTCAAAAGCCTGTCTCTAAGTTCCAGATTATTTTGAGACATGCTCAGAAAATGCTGTCCTACAATTCCAATCTCGCTATCATCAAATTCTGCATCCACTTTATAATTACCACGCCCAACTTCCTGAATGGTATGTTCCAGAAGTTCAAGCGGCTTGTTGATTTTCTGCGTTAAGATGGTCGCAATAGGTACAAATGCCGCAATCAGAATCAAAACGCCCATTGCAACCACCCATTTTATATAATCACTTTGTCTGGAGAGCTCCTTTCTGTCAATCACGCTGATAATATCCCACTGACTGACCTCGTCATGATAGGTACTGAATAAATATTTTTTCTGATTCTTTGTCTGATATGCATCCAGTACATCCGGAAGTATGTCATTGCGCATATTATTATAAACAACCTGCTGTTTTCCTTTTGTCTGCCTTCTTTCTATGTTCGTATCCAGAATCAGATAGCTGTTTCCCTCAAACCCGTCCATTTTTGTTCCGAATGTTTTGTCTATCATGCTTTTCTCTATATTGACTACCAGATATCCAAAAAGCTCTCCCGTCTCCGGATTATTGAGTCGTTTTACCATTGAAATCATTTCCAGGTCACTATCCGAGAGCACATCATATCCATAAAAGACTTCTTTTCCTTTTGCCTCATCTGCAACCTTCACCCAATTCATTTTTAATAATTCATCGTTATTGTAATATTTGTTCATGAGATTACTTTGAGAAGATCGCTTTGGTAAATATCGAAACTGTCCATTCCGATTTACCACAAGTGCTCCCTGGATATTATTGTCTGCATCTTCCATTTTATTCAGAATTTTTTCTATCAATCTCTGATTAGATGCAGAAAAATAGTTTCCATTCCCATCCTCAGATGTCATCACTTCAATAAATGTAAAATTCTCAAGCAAATTTCTGGAAGCATCCGTTATTTCCTGAAAATGCAAAAGAAGGCTGCTGCTGAATAATTCCATATTATATGCATGTGTTTCTCTGTATTTTTTTTCCAGTTCCGTTTTGGAAATCTGATAGATCACGCTTCCCAAAATCAATAAAAGCACTGCTGCTGTGAAAACCATCGCACAAATCAGCTGTTTTTTAAAACTGATAGTTTTTTTCTTAATCCCCAACTTGCTTATTTGCATTGCCTTAATCATCTTTCCGGAACATTCTAAATTCCATAGAGCCAGCATTTTTCTGCATACAGATTGCACATACTATCACAGATAAACAACCGCGCCGCTTTATATTGAATACGGGAACCATATCCTCATTTCTCCCATACCACGATTATCCCATGCAAAATATGGTATCATCTGCACTTTTACAGATACTTTCTTTTTAGAAGAAAGCGTTTTGTACAGGTTCCGGATTGTTCTTCTTCCCATATCCGGCATCTGCACATCTTTGTCCTCAATTAACCAGGCCTCTCCCTGAAGTGCCATAATTGTTTCTCCCTGCAGTTCCATCGAAACTGATTTCCATTGTGTTTCTGTATTCAGCCATAGATTATCCATTTTCAATGAAGTATGCATTTCTTCTCCACCATGCAGCATTTCATCTTTTTCTGCAGCATTTTGATCCGCATACATCTCTGACAGATCCGCACGTTCCATGCAATATACCAAAGGGCCTTTTTCGATAGCTGCCTGTCCGATATCTTCTTCTATCATAGGATTTGCTATTGTATACCTGACCGGCATATCAAGCTGCAATTCGATCTGGATTTCTTTCATAGAATTTACCATGACCTGAATATAGCTTCCTGCATCTTCTTTTTTCAGAATCTGCGCTCCCATAATACCTTCTTTTATATTTCTGATTATGATCTTGCCGCTCTCTGCCCATGCAGGAATACGAAGCATCAATTTTACTACTTTTTCCTTTTTTATTTCTGAAAAATTGAATTCTATTTTTCCATCATAGGGATACGCTGTCTTTTGTTCCAACATAAATTCCGCACCATTTTTCAAAATGAAATTTGCCTGACTGCCGCCATACAATCCGCACCAGACACTGTCTTCTCCGGTTGTATAAGCATATTCAGCAGATTCCATAATCGTACGTGCCAGATTCGGCGGGCAGCAATAGCTGATCAGATAGGAAGTTCTCTTTAAAGGCCATACCAGCTTGTATTCAAGTTTGTCAGTTCTTCGCAGCATATTTTCATAAAAATAATTTTTGCCATCTAAACTTACTGCTGCCAGATTAACATTTAACATTGCTCTTTCAAGTACATCAAAATATTCCGCTTTCGGCTCAATCAAAAACATACGGTATGCCCACATCACCAGACCGATCGACGCACACGTTTCATTATACGCTGTTATATTCGGCAATTGGTATTCATACCCGAAGGCCTGATGAATTTTCTGATCACCAAAAAAATTCCCATATGGCGCTACGCCATTATATAAAGCGCCGATTCCACCGGTCAGATACAATTTGCTGCTAACCATATTTCCCCATACTTTTTGCAAAACTTCATAATATTCTGCATCACCCTCCTCTGCATAGAGATCTGCTAGCCCTGCATAGAGATAGCTTGCTCTGACAGCATGTCCAACAATTTTTTCATGTTTTTTAAGCGGAATTCTATCCTGATTATCATCTAAACCATTTTTAACTGAATCTCTTAATTTTACAGCTTTTTCTGCCAGTACAAGATATTTTTCCTTTTTCGTAGTTCTATATAGTTCTATTAAACCCATATAATGAGAGGGGCACACTGCCGTTTTTACCTCTCCCTTTTTTTCTGCCTCAGCATACATATTTTCCAGATATCCAGCTGCTTTTTCTGCAATTGCAAGGAAATCGGATTTGCCGCTCAAACGGAAATATAAGCACGCTGAAGTAAAAAGATGACCCATATTATATACTTCAAAATCATTGATATCGCTCATTCTTCCCAAACCTTTTCCCTGCCTGCTTTCAATGATCTGTTTGGTAGAAATATATCCATCGTCCTGCTGTGCTTCTCCAATCAGGGAAATATACGCATCCAGTCGTTCATACAGCGATTTATCTTTCAATATATATGCTGCATAAGCTGCCGCTTCCATCCACTTGTAAAAATCACCATCTCCAAATACCGAGCCACCAAACTCTCCTTCCGCTTTTCCGGCACAAATACGAAAGTTTTCCACAACATGACTGATATCTGTCGCAGCAAATTTATTCTCGAGATTTGGCACCATATTTCTGGCACAGTGCTCCGTCATATCCTTCCAGAATCCATTATTCCAGACTACCTCCTCTGTCGGCGGAATCACTTTTGCATATTTTGATTTTTCTGTATTTGTCAGCATGATACATTTCCTTTCATCATTTCACGTATTTCGAATGGTGTCATACATTCCATTTTTCTTTCATGCACCAGTTCTACTGCTTTTTTCACCAAAGGTTCATTGCTTACCGCGATTTCTTCAGGTGACAACATGTGTGAATCCTCAAATCCGATTCGTATCGCAGAAGCCCCGCTATCCAGTGCCATTTCTACCATTTTCCAGTCTTTTCTATGTGCTTCTGTATAGCCCCATAATGCCTGCCTTTCTTCAGGAAAAAGTTCCTTCAGATAAGTTCTCATATGATGCAGCGCCTGCGGCGTTGCCGGCATCTCTCCACCATGTCCGAATACGAAAGCAAACAGAATCGGTTTTGAAAATGAAAATTCTCTGGAAAGTTCCAAAACAGTATTGATCATTCCAAGCTCAAAAACTTCTATCTCCGGCCACTTATGATTTCCCAGAATTTGTTTCACACAATACTTTACATCTTGTATCGAATTTTGATATACCGCTTCCCCCAGATTTACAGAACCTACATTCAAACTGTTCACTTCGATCCATGGTGCAGTGCAGGGACGGCATCTTTCCTCGATTGTCAGATCAGATACCCCTCCGGTTGATATTTCAATCACCATATCCGTTTCTTTACGAATAATGGATACCGTCTGTTCGAGCAACGCCAGATCCGAAGTAAGTTTTCCTTTTTTATCTCTCACATGCAGATGCACCATTGCTGCCCCTGCATGATAACACCGTATTACATCTTCTGCTGTTTTTATCGGATCATATATGGTATCTGCAGCATCAACGGGCGCCACTGAAATCAGTATTTTTTTCATCACAATCTTCCTTTTTTTATTAAAGCTTTTTTGAGTTCTTCCGCACCAAATCTGGGACTGGACAGTACATTTTTGCCAGTTTTATCTGCTATGTATTTCTCACAATATGCCATACTTCCCTGTGCAAATAATATAACGTCCACCTGATCGGCAATCTTTTCTGCATATTCTGACATCCGCAGTTGAAACTGCTCCTGATTCAGCCCAAATGCACCATCAACCATACAGTCCACTAATGCAACCTTCTTACCACACTCTCTGCTCATTTTCATGATTGTATGTTTAGTTGGCTCCAGTGTTGTGGGAAGTGTTGCCATCACACCAATCCTTGATCCGATCCGCACTGCTTCCCGACACATTTCCTCGTCAATCCGCACAATCGGAACCCCGATATAAGCTGCCGTCTGCTGCACTGCATCCGCCACTTCGCCTACTGAACTGCACACATTCAAAATTGCATCACAGCCTTCCTGAACTGCCTTCATATACATAGCGATCAGTCTGGCGGCCGGTGCTGCTGTTACATATCCATTTTCTCTCACTTCTGCCAAAATGGACGGATCTTCCATACAAAAAAGTTCCACTTCTGCTCCCAGCTGTTTTTTTACCTCCTTTTCTACCAGTTCAATCAGTTCCGGTGTTGTACTTGTATAAATTATTCCTGCCTTCACGTTTCTCATACTTTTCCCTTCTTTCACGGTCATCTATTTTTTTGTTCATTTTCTGATTGTTCCCACACTACTTTTGATCCTGTAACAATATTTCTGCTACCTTTTTCAGCGTATCTTCTTCCCCGACATTTCCCGGAAAAATAATATATGGAATTCCCGGAAACAAACTTTCTTCTCCTGTTTCCCATACTGGAATCCCGGGTTGTATTTGCCCTAAGACTCTTGCATGCCTGACTCTCAATGCCTTAATCCCAACGTCACTGGATGTGATTCCTCCTTTTGCCACTACAAATGCCGGTGCATATTTCAAATTTCCTACACAGCTCTGCAGCGCCTCACTGATTCGTACAGATCGCTTCAGCATTTCTTCCGCTGTATCATCTTCCATTCTAAGTAATTGTCTCTTGGTTGAAATGCAGACTGTTTCTCCTTCTCCTATCAGTTTTTCTTCCAAATTTTGCAGTTTTCTACATTCTTCCAGTAAGTTTTCGGAATTCAGAACCAGATCCGAATTCATTTCCAGAAAAGAAATCTCAGAAATTTCCTTTAGTTTTTCAAGCTGTTTTGTTGTTTTCTCAGTATGACTTCCTACAACAATTATTCCGCCATTTTCCTTCTCACCTAAACCAATCTGCATTCCTTTTATCATCTGCTCTCTGGTTAATAAAGGTTGGCTTGAAATTCCGCCTAATACCTTAACCAATGATGCAGCGCATCGGAATAAAAAATGCTTTCCTTTTGCGATGGCATGATATAGTGCAATACAAAACACTTCCAGATCTTCCTCTTCTGTTGCATTTACAATAATCTTCTGAAAATTGCTGCACTTTATCAGAATATTTTCTACCGCTTCAATATCTCCTGTTTTCAAAATCTTCAATGGTATGCTGAGACAACTCTCTGCTCTATATTTCCCTTTCGTCTTTTCTTCCACATATTCTCTCAAGTTACTGGCGTGATAACCAAAGGTCTCATCCTTTGCAAACTCTGTTTCTCCGGCAGGGATCAGTTCTCCACCAGATAACACATAATGAACATCCTCTATTGTCAACCGTCCTCCTTCTTTAAAAAAAGGGCATAATATTTCACCATCTGTTTCTCCATATCCTCGATCACGAATTGCCTCATGCAGTATCTCCGTTTCCAGCGGATAATGTCCACGAAGAGTGGAATCACTACGACTGACAATCAGATACTCCTGCTGCAGTTCCTTTGCCACTTTCAAAACCCGTTCCGCTATTTCTCTATGCGCTTTTGTTGTTTCTTCCATGGTAAAGCCTCTGGAATTGGTCAAAATAAAAAAAATCTTTTCCTGTTCAAGAAAACCTTTTCTGATATTTTCCACATTCCAATCTGTATATACCGATACATCATGCACTGTCTGTACCCCAGTCGGATCATCATCCAGTACAATAATCTTTGCTTTATTCTTCGTAACTACTTCCTCTAATTGTTTCGTCCACTTTCCCATAAATTGTTTCTCCCTTTGCGTTCAATCAGATACACTTCTCATCATCGTCCGGCAAACTGATGCAGCACGCAAATTGCCGGATGAAAAATCCCATTTTACAGTCTCATCCCTTATGTCTATCGTACCAACCAGCATGATGCTTTCAAGTTCAATTTCTTTAGATTCATGTCTTATGTTTATATATTTTCTTTTTTGCCTGCAAAGTGAAGTCTGTATAAAAAAAATCAGACACATTACCAAATATGTCACTTGATCATGTGCCTGCTTCAGTTTAGATCTATTATAAAAATCTTTATTTTTTCTCATTACAAGATATTTATTCTTTTATCAATCAACTTCATGTGATGAATCGAGTAGGAGGCGGTGATTAACCGCCGTCCTCTCACAGCACCGTGCGTACCGTTCGGTACACGGCGCTTTCAATAGTTGACGTGCACTGACTGATATGCAATGGCTAAGTCATAAAAGCCATTG
>JAGOGF010000259.1 GCA_017996845.1 Butyrivibrio sp. | reverse complement strand
CGTCAAGTGCCGCGCGTGAAGCTTCTATACTATATGCATTATGTGGTGTAAATCCTGTCCATTTCCATGCACCACCCGCAAAGGCAGTGTGCGGCGAAATAAGCTTATGCGTTCGAAGCATTTTTTCATAACGGTCTCTGTCGGTTGAATAATAATCCCAGTAACATAATTCAACATCATCCGGAATATCAATTTTCTTCAGTTTTGTTTCGTCTTCAATATAATATTCGCCACCGCACGCCAGACGGAAGAACATATCCGACCACATCTGTGCTTTCAGTCCATATCTGCGGCATATTTCAAGTACTTTTGCAAGATGCTGTTCCATGATATGAAATCTGTCTTCATAACCATGCTGATCCAGATACTTTCCAAGACCAACCATATGTGCTTCATCCATTCCGATGTTGATATGCTTTGTATGATAGGTATCCGCTATTGTGTGGATCAAATGATCCAGGAATTCATATGTCCTGTCATCTCCTGCCAAAAGAATATCATTTACATCCATATGGCGGCTGTATGCTTCATATCGCATCAGTGCATTAAAATGAGCCAGCGTCTGAATATAAGGTCTGAGCTCCATACCAAATATTTCCGCATAATCTGCAAGATCCCGGATCTCATCCTGTGTATACGCACCGCGCATATACCCGAAATAGGGTTCTTCCATTGCTTTAAAGGTATCCTCAGTATAAAGCCCCAGGTAATGATATCCCAGAAGTGCCAGAACACGAATCAGATGCTTGATTGTTTCCGGTTTTGGTACCGCATTTCTGGAACAGTCACACATATATCCCAATGTGTCAAATGCACATCGGCTTTCGCAGCTGCCATTTTCTTTCATGGAAAGGGCATGAAGAAGTCCTCTGCAAAAAGAACTCTTATCCGCAAAATGGATCGTGCATTCGGATCCGTTTTTTTCAATCCGGTATCCTTCTGCGCTGTCCTGAAAAGACCGGATCTGAATATCCAGCATATTCTTTTCTGCAAACTCCTTCTGAAGTTCCATAAAAATACTATGTACCTGCTTACTTTCATTATCCATTCGTATCATTTCTGTCACCTCATAAAATTGCATTGTCTATTGATTTTGATTATAGCAATGCGCCTATATGAAGACAATGAAACAGGGCAATTCTGAAAGTACTATCACAAAACAAACTATTTATCCTTCATTTTATGAAAATAGATTCAGAACACGCTTATTTATTTACGAACAGAAAGCTTGCATATATACTTATTCTGTAATTCGTTAATCATATTATATTAATCGAAATGGGGTTTTTTATGAATCGTATCTGTATTGATATAGGCGGAACCGCTATCAAATATGGTGTCATTGATGACACCCTGCACTTTTCTTATGAAGACCAGAAACCTACCCAGGCTATGCTGGGCGGACAGCATGTGGTCGAGAATGTTATCGGGATTATTCATACATTGCAGGAACAGACAGATGCCGTTTCTGTATGTATCTCAACAACCGGAATCATCGATCCTGTAAAGGGTATCATTCTGGAAGCCAATCCTGCACTTATGCCTTCCTACACCGGAATTCATATGGCGGAAGCGGTTACAGAAAAGACAGGTCTGCCTTGCTATGTTGAAAATGATGTTAACTGCGCAGCTCTCGCAGAATATCATCATGGTGCAGCCAAGGGCGCTGCAAGCAGCCTGACCCTGACAGTCGGAACCGGCATCGGGGGCGCTTTTATCTTAAACGGCAATCTTTTAAGCGGACATTCTTTCAGTGCCTGTGAAGTTGGATATATGCATATTGAAAATGGAATTTCTTATGAAGAACTTGCTGCGACTTCTGTTCTTGTCAAAAGAGTTGCACAGCAATATCCGCAGTATCAGTCTGAAATAAATGGTATATGGATTTTTGACCGTGCACTACATCAGCAGGATGCCATCTGTATTTCAGAAATACAGAGAATTTGCCACTATCTTTCCCTTGGAATTGCCAACCTTTGCTATACACTGAATCCTGAAGTTGTTGTAATCGGTGGCGGAATCGCCCATCAGAAAGATTATCTGATGCCATTGATAACCAAAGAGCTTTCTGAAGCATTGATTGCACCTGTTTATTCTGCAACCGCGCTTAGATTTGCAGGCAATCTGAACAATGCCGGTATGCTTGGTGCTTATATCAACTGTATGAATCGTTCATCCATTTCGTAGAACCCTGCTTCTTTTTCAAAAATCTTTGCCCGGCCGTCTGTAAGCCGGGCAAGTTTTTCTCTTACTTCACCAGCCTGCGTTTTTATGACAATTATATCATATTCTACCTTTTCCCCATACCGCTGCTCTTTTACAGTAATTTCTTCTTGCTTAAAATAATACTGGATTGCATTAACCTGATTGTATTCGACCTGCACGGTCAATTTCTCCGCATAAGCCATCCAACCTTTTTCTGCTGACAAAATTCCTGCCTGTGAAGCCTGTGTATAAGCTCTCACAAGTCCGCCCGTCCCCAGAAGTACTCCGCCAAAATATCTTGTTACGATAACCAGCGTATTAGTCAGGTGTTCTCCTGTGATCACTTCAAGAATCGGTTTTCCTGCTGTTCCGGATGGTTCACCATTGTCACTGCATCTTGTAACCTCACTTTGACTGCCCAGAACATATGCGTAGCAGTGATGTCTGGCATCCCAATACTTTTTTGTAATCAGATTGATCTGCTCTTCTGCTTCCTGTTGCGTGCTGACAGCAAAGACATCTGCAATAAAACGTG
>JAGOGF010000258.1 GCA_017996845.1 Butyrivibrio sp. | reverse complement strand
ACCATATTGGCTGCAAAAAAACAGGTCCTGAATATACTCTGCATTCTGATGCCGTATGTCAGCAGCATAGCAAGTAAAAGTCCCAATACATTGCTGAATATAACAACAAAAAAGGCATAGATAAATGTCCTTCCGATGGAAGTCAGAAAAGTTGTATCTGTAAAAATAGAAACATAGTTCTGCAATCCGACCAGATTATACTTCGGAGAAATTCCGTTCCAATCCGTGAATGTCAGATAGCACCCATATATCAAAGGTATAATCACAATGGATGCCCATATCAGCATGGGGGGTAAGACAAATTCACAGAATAATCTGATGTTTACATGTTTTTTATTCATTGATATCTCCCTGTGGTAAAGATGGAGGTAACATAATGTTATCTCCATCTCGCCCTTTAAAAATCTGCTGTTAATCAGCTCACAGATCTGAATTTACTTCTGGTTCTTCCAGTATGTCTGGATTGCATCTGCTGCCTTATCACGATCCATCTTGCCGGTGAGATACTGCTGCATGGTTGCACCGTTTTCTGACCAGAAATCAGAAGGAAGCAGCATGGAAAATGCATAGGTACTTGCCGTCTTGCCGGATGTAATATAGGACTGTGTTGCCTGTGTGATCGGATTGGAATAAGTTACATTACAGTTGGTGTATGGAAGCGCCGTACCCAGCAGATCTGCCATAGCCTGCTGATCTCCAAAGCAAAGGAACTGTACCAGTTTCTTTGCAGCTGCCTGCTGTGCTTCATCGCTCTGACTCTTATCGATGCAATAACCCTTGGACGGGAATACATCCAGTTCCTGATTGATCGCATCACTTTCGCCTGCTGTCAAAGGACATGGCATAATACCATATTCGTCTCCTGCATTTGCAGTATCCTTCAGATAAGACCATGACCAGTCACCCATGAACCACATGGCAACCTTGCCCTTAGCCATTGCCTGTCCGTCTACTTCTGTGTCACCTACCAGCGGATCCTTTGCATTATAATTATATTTTGCAATGATATCAAAGGTATCCATTACGCTGTTCCATGTTGCATCTGTTTTCAGATCTGCCTTGTCGCTCTTCACATCATTTATAAATGCCTGCTGTGCGTCAGCATCTCCTCTTACACCGCTGAATACCTGACTGAGATAATGTGATCCCAGTGACCAGTCAACACCCGTAAACATGATCGGGCTGACACCGCCTGCCTGAATCTTCTCACATAATGCTGCAAGATCAGCTGAAGACTTTATCATGGAAGGATCAAACTTTTCTCCCGTTGCCTTCTCAATGACTGTCTTATTATAAGTAATTCCCATTGCCTGTACAGAATTCGGTATTCCGTAGATTTTACCATCTTTCTTGAATACATCCAGATACTTGGAGTCCACGTTGCTCATCCATGTGTCTGCTGTCGGATCATATTCCAGCATATTCTCTACATTTTCCTGAATATCAATCGGATCCATAACAGATACGGTTGGTGCCTCTCCACTTGCATACAATGTCATCCATTTCTGCTTCTCATTACTGTCATATGCAATGTAATTTACTGTAATCTCCGGGTTCTGATCCATGAATTCTTTACAGAGCGCCTCAAACTCGCTGTCATGTCCGGGAATTGTGGTATAGAGAGAAATGGTAGCAGGAGCCAGTGCTGATACATCCGCAGAAGCAGAAGACACTCCCGATGTTGCTGTTGCAGCCGTCGCTGCTGTTGCTGTTTCCGAAGATGCTGCGCCGGTTGTATCTCCTGTAGAAGTAGATACGCCACAGCCTGTCATGCCTGCTACCATTGTAGCGGTCATTGCTACTGATAATACTTTTGTTGCCAGTGAACCTTTCATTTTCTTCCTCCTTTATATTGATCATCCCCATATATAATGAAAAGATGATTTGGTAACGTTATCATAAATGATCAAAAAATAAATTTATATATTGATTTTTTTTTGAATTTTCTCTACATCTGCAGCATTTTGAATTTGGTAACGTTTTCATGTTTAAAAAAATAAATTACTCCAGTCTTCTGGTCGAATTTCTTCTGATCAGCTGATAAGGATAATAGCTCCAATGCTTTTCCTTCCCGTCCATGTCCGGGTCAAACAAAAGTGCACAGATCTCTTTTCCGCCATGAATACCTCTCACCGTAGAAAGTGGTATTTCAAATATATCCGAAACGGAATCATCAAATCCGAATACCGACATATCATCCGGTACTTTGAGCCCAACTGACTGTAAATAACGAATCACTCCGATTGCAATCAGATCACTTCCTGCTATTACAGCTGTCGGTAATACCTGATTATGTGCATAAATGCTTTTCATTCCCTTCATGCCGCTTTCAATTGAGAACTTTCCTTCATAGATATAACTTTCCGGTACCTGCAGCGACAGGTCTTTCATTGCATCCAGAAAGCCCCTGAGTCTGAGCTGTTCATTGGTATAATCTTCAGAATTTCCACCGATAAACGCAATCCGGCTGTGTCCCTCCATGGCAAAAAACTTTGTCACGTCACAAATTGCATGATATCCATCTGCTGTGATCGTCGCAAACTCACAGTTATCTTTCTGAATACCCTGATTGGCCAAAATGACCGGACAGACAAACTGACGCAGTTCCTCGATGATCGCCTCATTAAAACTGACACCCATGAAAACAAGACCGTCAACATTCTGTTCCCGCATTTTAATCAGTAAAGTAACTGCCTTCTGATTATCCCCGCTGTACTCCGAAATGACTGCAACCTTGTTGTTC
>JAGOGF010000257.1 GCA_017996845.1 Butyrivibrio sp. | reverse complement strand
GAAAGCTGAAGACAAAACAATTCTTCGGCTTTAAAGTTGCTGCCTTCAATTTCATAAAGATGTTCCGGTTCATACAGGGTAAGACAAGATGTATGGCATTGCAGCCCGAATAATTACAAAGGGGCAGATATATGCACTTCTCATTGCCGCTACCTGGATAAAAATCAGGATTCATAGTTGTATTCAGTTGTCAAAGTACAGATTTATATGTGAAAAGCCATTTTCAGAAAGTGACTTTTGACACCCACGTCATATATATTCATATTAGCATGTTAATGAATAAAGAAATAGGTGAAAATAAGCAGATAAAACAGATAAAATTTTTTTTGATGGTATAATAGGAAAAGTATGGAATTACTATTATTTATGTAATGGGATCTGTCGATATAAATATGATTGTAGTCATTCAGGCATGGAGGATATACAACATATATCATGCCGTTTTCAAGGAGGAAAGCGATGAGTATTAAATATCTTGCAAGTGTCAGTGAACACAGGCTGCGTGCAATGAAAGTTGAAGAAAAGTTTCACTTTGTTTTCAAAAAGCTGTTTCTGTTAACGGGAATGGCAATTATTGGGCTTGGTGTGACGCTGGTCATATGTGAAGCCGGATTGTTTCAGATGTATCAGACCTATTATAAAGCGGATAATATTCAGGGAGAGATTCGAATTGATATACAGGCATTATCCAAGACGTTTTTGTGGGCAATGGCAACGCAGGACGATGCCGAGAGGCAGGAGCAGCTTGATAAGGTAACAGACAAATTCAACTCCTTTGATGCCGAATTAACGGAATTTGCTGCTGTATACAATGATGCAGAAATGATAGCTAGGGTCAGAACAGACTTGAATACGGTCAAGGACAACGGGGCTGTGTTGGAGAAAATGTTCACGGACAAAAAAACGCAGGAAGAAATATATGCATATTATAATAAAACGCTGTATCCTTCTATTGATGCGGTTGCGGCGGATCTGAAGGAAGTCTCGGCAACAACGGCTTCCAATGCGGCATCTTTGTATCGGATTGTGATGGCTACTGTAATTGTACTGTCTGTGATTGCTGTTTTGCTTGTGATCCTTGCGCTGCTATTTATTATAAACGCCAAAAAGAAGCTTTCTGTGAGCATTTTGAAACCGATTGTGGCAATTGCAGAAGGTGCTGATCAAATGGCGGCGGGCAAACTGGACTTTAATATTGCAATCAAGTCACAGGATGAACTGGGCCAGCTGGCAGAAGATTTGGATCATTCTACGAAAGCAATATCTGCGATTGTAAAGGATATTATTGCGACACTGAATAAGATCGCAGGAGGTGATTTTACATCGGGATCTGAGCATCCTGAACTTTATATTGCCGATTATGGACAGATAAAAGATGCATTTGATGATATTACAGACAGATTATCAACTACACTTGTTCAGGTCAGAAATTCATCCGGTCAGGTATCGCATGGTGCTTCCAATATGTCTCAGGGGGCATCGGATCTTGCACAGGGAGCGACGGATCAGGCGGCAGCAATCGAAGAACTGACAGCATCGGTAACGACTGTAACACAACAGACAAAGAACATGGCGGATGCTGCAAAGCAGAGTACCGATATGGCAAGAACCGTGCAGGCAGATGTGCAGACGGGTGGGCACAAAATGAAGCTTGTGACGGATGCAATGGGAAGAATTACAGATGCATCAAGGGAAATCGAGCAGATTACCAATACGATTGAGGCAATTGCAAAACAGACACAGCTGCTGGCACTGAATGCGTCTATTGAAGCTGCAAGAGCAGGAGATGCAGGGAAGGGATTTGCTGTTGTGGCAGGAGAAATCGGCACGCTGGCGAATCAAAGTACAGAAGCGGCCAAGAGTACGCATCAGTTGATCAGTGATACCATGGATGAGATCCGCAATGGAAATATTGTTGTGGATGAAACAATGGAGGCACTCAAACAGGTTGAAGATTCTGTTAATAATGTTGCGCAGATGATGCATGAATCAGAAGCCATGGCACGTAATCAGGTACAGAGCATGGAAGAAATTGATCAGGGGATTGAACAGATTTCCAATGTTGTGCAGAGCAATTCCGCTACTGCGCAGGAATCAAGTGCCGTATCACAGGAACTTTCTGAAGAATCTGAAAATCTGAACAATATGATTGACCGTTTTCGGATAAAATCATGAGGATGAAATGCTGAAAAAGAAATTACGATTACTCACCCGATAATTGAACGATTTCCGGATCATGATGGACTGCAGGCAAAAATATATTCATAATGTCTGCAGTCCTTATTTTCATACTGGAAGTATTGACACATGGGTGGCAACCGATATATTCGCCTTCCAGAAGGTCTTTATCAACAAGCAGCTGAACCTGATTACGGTGATCATTCATGAGTCCCATGACACTGACTGATCCCGGAAGAATATCCAGATATTCCAGCATTTTATCTGTGGGAGCAAAGGAAAGTCTTGCAGAGCCTATTTGTGCCGAAAGTTCTTTTGTTTTAAAAGCTTTTTCACCCGAAATCATCAGTAAGTAAAATGCAGTCTGTTGTCTGTTACAGAGAAAAAGATTTTTGCATATTGTACAATGAAAGGCAGCATCAATTTCCTGGCAGTCCTGCATGGTATCTGCATGCGGATGATCAACGCGCAGAAATGCTATCTGTAATTGTTCAAGAAGATCATATACACGCAGTTCCCGGGAAGATCTTTTCTGTATATCATCCGGTTTTCCGGAAAAGATTTTGAGC
>JAGOGF010000106.1 GCA_017996845.1 Butyrivibrio sp. | reverse complement strand
GCTTTATATTTCTGCCTGCTGAACAGTTCTTGTCAAATCCTTTACCCATTTATATTTTCTGAAGTGATAAATGACCCATGGAATCTTCCCGACCTCATCCAGACAGGTGCAGGCATAAACCAGCAGCGGAGACCAGTGAAAATAGAACGCACCTGCAAAAGCAAGCGGAATCGCCACACACCACATCATGACAGCAAGTGAATACATATCAAACAGTGTATCTCCCCCGGAAGCAAAGATTCCATTGATAATGACCGTATTGACACATCGTCCGATCATATAAACTGCCATGATTACCATCATTCCCGTCAGATATGCTCTTGCCTGATCCGTTAATATCATAAATTTCACAACAGGAGACGTTACCAGAAGAACCAGTCCGGTCGAAAGGAGACCAATTATAAATGAGATAACCGCCAATCGCTGCCCATATATTTTTCCTTCCTGCAAATGGCCGGCTCCCAGTTCATTCCCGACCAGGATCCCGCCTGCTGCCGCAATTCCGTTACACATACAGCAAACCAGATCGCGTACCACCGCTGCAATCGAATTGGCTGCCGCCGCGTCACCTCCCATATGCCCGATGATCGCCGTATAGGATGTAAATCCGATTCCCCAGAAAAGACATGCGCCCAGAAGCGGCAGTACACATTTGCCAAAATCCTTTGCCAGCAATCTGTTGCGATGCATAAATCTTCGTATTTCCGGATGGATATATCCGCTCTGGTAAGATGATCCGACCGCCCATACGAGTTCAATCAGACGTGCCAGTAAGGTGGCAAGTGCCGCTCCGTTTGCTCCCATTGCCGGAATCATTCCCAACCCGTATATAAATACTGCATTCAATACAATATTCAGTACTACTGTTGCAGAACTGATCAATGCAGTTCGGAGTGCATGCTCCGAAATTTTCATGACCGTCAGATAGCACTGTGAAATGCCTGTCAGCAGATAGGAAATACCGGCAATCCGAAGATATCCTGCTCCGATCTGTACCAGTGCAGCATCATTCGTGAATATGTACATTAATAGATCTGGGAAAAAACAACAGGCGGCGGCAACCAATAATGATACAATTCCGCAGATTTTAATACTCATACAGAACAGGTCATTTACGGTAGGACGGTCTCCTTTACCCCAATACTGCGCACCCAGTATGGTAACCGTTCCCGTTATAGATGAAATGATCATATTCTGTACAAACTGCACCTGCGTTGCAAGAGAAACGGCCGCCATCGCATTTTGTTCCACACGCCCCAGCATGATCGCATCTCCTGCCGCAACAGAAGCCAGCATCAGACTCTGTAATGCAATGGGAAATGTCAGGCGCATCAGTTTTGTGATAAAATTTCTGTCCCCCAGTATCTTATACCTCATGAACTTTTTTCTCCTTCATCCAGCCTTGTTCGATCCAGTACTTCTTTTCCACCGGAGAAGAATCCCATCCCGCTTCATGCATTTTTTTCATTAACGTAAACATCACCATGGTTCTGACTCCTATTCCTGCAGGCTTACCCCAATCTGTTTTCCGTGCCATTTTTTCCAGATCTTTTTCTATCTGCGCCTTCTTTTCCGGTTTGACCATGTCCCAGTTTGTTGCCTGTATCGCCTTTGCATAGCTTTTGATATACGAAATTCCCCATCCTGCAAGTGAATTTCGGATGACCCTGATCACACCGCCGCCTGTTGCTCCTGCAGAAGCAGTCAGAATAACTGCTCTTTTGTGGAACATCCATTTCTTCGGACGATGCACCATCCAGATATCAAAAAGCAAATCCAGAAAAGATTTCATTGCACCGGATGGTGCAAGACAATAATTCGGAGAAGTGAAAATCAGAAGATCCGCCTGCTCCATCGCATCCAGAATCACTTTCTTTTGCGTCCAAAAAGGACATCTCGTCTCATCTTCTATGCAGCTGTAGCAGCCAAGGCAAAAATGATCCAGATCCTTTGGCAGAAAAAATTCTGTAATATCTTCCTTCCCCACTATTTTTTCTGCCAGTATCCTTCCCATATGATAACTCGTTCCCTTATGGTTTTGTCCGTTGATCACCGTAATCTTCATACTGTCCTCTATTCTTTTTGACGGTAGATTCTGCAAAACTCCCGTACCTGTCTTTCCAATACTACCAGTGCCTCATCTTCTCTATCCGGCAGATTTGCATACTTACTCAAAAGGAAAAAAATCGGTGTATAAAATGAAATTGCCATAACCTGCGGGTCTGCCTGAATAAAAATATTTTCTCTGCTCATTTCTGCAAAAAGTGCTGTCTGGTAAGCGATACTATCCTCCAGAAACAATTTACTGAACAGCTCATACACCGGCTGATTCTGAAACTGCTCCATCATTCCCATTCTCCAGAATCTGGACATAAAAGAATCCTTCAGATAAAACAAGAAAATTTTTTTACTGAAATCCACAACCGTATTCTCATCAAATCCGGCATATACAGCCGCAGTTCTCTGCAGATCATCTCCCGAAGGTAATCCGAATGCATCCGACATGTTTTCGATTCTGACCCGCATATTTTCTACGATTGTATCCAGAATTTCCTGCTTACTTTTGAAATGCTTGTACAAAGACGCATCTTTTATTCCAACTGCATCCGCGATATTTTTTACACTGGTTCCCTTATAACCTTTCTGTGAAAAAAGCGTCAGTGCTTCATCTGTTATTTTTTCAGCAGTTGTCATATCGCTTCCTTCTGATCCGGTTCTTTCTCTTGATCTGATGCGTTTCCCCTGCACATCCGTTTCACGGTTTCTTCCTGTTCAAACAATACGCAGCCTCCCGCATGCTCCGTCATCAGTGTTCCGCTGTCCTGAAGCTGCCTGAACAAAGGTGACTGCAATGCTTCTTCCAGTGAAACATTCTGCAGACTGGTATCGGAATAGGCGGAAAACGGACAGGGCTCCGCGCTTCCGTATGCATTGATATGGAAAAAGCCTCTGCCTGCTGCCAGGCATCCGCCTGAAGTCTTCTCATCTCCCGGGAAAGAAACAAATACCATCTCCGGATAGCTTTCTCTGAGTCGTTCCAGTCTCTCCGCCATCCAGATCCGTTCTTTTTCCTGCGGTGCCAGATTCTGTGTGTCCGGATTTACCGGAACATACTCTACGTATATAACCGCCTTGCAGCCTTTGCTGATCAGAGACTGCAGAAAATCATCTCCCATCACTTCCTGCAGATTATCCTTTTGTACAGTTACCGAACTGCCAAATATAATTCCTTTTTTCTGAAGCGCCAGCATGCCCTGCAGCAGTTTGTTATAAATACCCGCTCCACGTCTGCCATCCGTTGTCTGCTGACTGCCTTCTATACTCAGTACCGGAAGCAGATTGGGGTAAGTTTGAAACAGTTTCAGATTCTCCTGTGTGAACAATGTTCCATTGGTAAATACCGGAAACAGGATTTTCTTTATCCTGCCAGCCGTTTCCAACACATCTCTGCGCATCATGGGTTCTCCGCCTGCCAATAAAATAAAAGAAATTCCAAGTTCCTGTGCTTCCTCAAAAATCTGTTTCCATCTGTCCGCACGGAGCATGGGGACAACTTCTTTTGTCTGTCCTTCCACCTTCGATTCATTCCCGTCAAAGCAGTTGTGGTTTGCCCTTGCATAACATCCGCTGCAATGCAGATTGCAACTCGTCGTGATACTGGCAATCAGAAACGGCGGAATATGTCTGCCTTCCTCTTCCGCTTCTTTTCTAAGTATATTTGCCTCTTTATTGGCATTTAGATATTGCAGCATATAAACGCTTGCCACCGGATTTTTCAGCGAAGCCTTCCAGATGCCCTTTACAATATTTTCTACTCCCTTTGTCAGATAGGATTCCAGATTAAATGTGCTCATTGTATTCCTCTTTTCCATATTTTCACACCAAAACAGCCTTTAGGCTAGTAATCATTAGCTATAGGTTATATTACAGCTAGTGGTTACTAGCTGTCAAGCTTTATTCTGAAAAATCACGATCTGATATGGTTATTTCAGTCTCTGAAGATCAAATATACCCCCTCATCAAACTTGCTGCATGTCGCTACATCATGCGTTACGCGGCATCTGTCCAAATCTATGTTCCACACTACCGCAATCACACCCATATTTCTCACAGAAAATCCACATTTCTTTTAGTATATTCGCTTTTATTCATAAAGACCCCAAAAAATACACATTGGAAAAAAACTTTTCCACCAATGTGTATCGCAACAGATCTGTATATACTTCTATGTACTTCATTCCGTATCTTTCAGGCATCGTCTGCTGAAAATTTTTACTGCCGCTTATCTCTCCTGCCTGCTTTTTCTGCCTCTCAGGATCAGATAGATTCCCAATATAACAGTTGCCGCCAGTACCAGTAAATCAACATTGGAATCAATACTGCTGTCTGTCCAGCTCATAAGATTCACCTGAGAAAGAGGCAGTACTACAGAATCCCCTATTATATAATTGATTATCTCATTCATTACCGTTTCAGCAATACCTGCAATCATCATGCACATTCCGGTCTTCTCAAGCCAGGTGACCTTCAGATAGCGGATGATCAGAAACATACTCCATGGTATACAGATTGTCACCGTTGTAATCTGCATCGCGATTCTCAGATAATTCTCCGGAACAGGATAATAACTGCATACCCAGATCAGCAGATAAAGCCATGCGGTATTCCATAACATAATGCATATACCTCTATGCTGGCTGAATACTTTCGGAAAGGAAATGCTGCTTACCAGAAACGGGAGCAGCAACACGGAAAGCCCCAATATCACAGAAACTGCTGCCAGCGGGAACCAGGTTCCCCCGGAATAAATTGCTGTCACCAATAATAGTAATAACAGACTTGCTGTAAATGCCATGCTGGTTTTCAGTTCTCTTTTTTGCTGTGCCAGAAACGGCACAACCAGAATGGATGCAGCCAGAAGAAGCGCCGCCAATACCACAAAGAACCAGGTCAGTCCGTGTCCGACTGCAAGATTGCAGATCAGGCATATCACAAGCGGTATCATCAGAATCCCTGCCATTGTCATCCCGATTGTTGCAGACCTTCTGCGTTCCTTTTTTTCATGTTTCCCGATCACATCCGCGGTTTCAGTGATCAGTTTATCTTCAATGACTGTATTTTCCAGTTGCTCTTTCATATGTCTGCAGTTTTCACAGGTACTGAGATGCTCCTCTACAATTTTCCTGCTTTCTGCACTGCATACCCCGTCCTTATATAACGGAAGAAGATCCTGAATGATCTGACAATCATACTGATTGGTTTTATTATCCATTGTTCTGTATTCCTTCCTGTATTTTAATTCGGGCTCTGTGGTAGGTAACACGTGCCCAGCTATCCGTTTTTCCAAACAATTTTGCAATCTCACCAAAACTGAGTTCCCCGAATACCCGCAACTGAAAGACCTCTTTATACGGTTCTTCCATGTTATGCAGAAACCGGTGTACTGCAAAGCTAGTTTCGCTGCTGATCAATGCGCTTTCAATATTCATTCCGTTATTCGTCTGAAGCTCTTTTTCCGGTTGTAACTGCTCCACATCTGTCTGATCCGCACGATGCTTTTGTCTGCGGAACAGATCCATACACAGATTTTTGGCAATTGCACACAGCCAGGTATATTCATTTGCTTTCCCCTGGTATTCATCCTTTGCCTTTAACGCCCGGTAAAATGTTTCCTGCGTAATTTCTTCCGCATGACCTGCATTATTTACAACCGTGATTACATAAGTATAAACAGACATATAATAGGTATGATATAATTTTTCAAAATCCATTGCATGGTTCCCCTTTTACCCTGTCTATTCCTTTTTTCATTTTTTTGTCCTGTATCAGATTATAGCAGAAGCTGCATCCTCTGTATCAGGTACATCCCCTTTCCTTTTATAATCGTTAGACGCAGCAACCTCCATTTCGTTACAATAATTAAAAAAACTTTTCTGTGACAAAGTTACAGAAAAGTTTTTTGATTATCTGCTATAGTATGTTTATCGTATCTGTGTCTAGTACAAAAAATCAGGAGGATTTCATATGATGTTAAGATCCATTGTCGGTGCCGGAATCGGTGGTGTTCTGGGTTACCTGTACAATAAAAAAATAGGCTGTACAAGCGGTACCTGCCCGATTACTTCCAGCAGGCCAGTTACCATCCTCTATGGCATGCTTCTGGGACTTATGATTGCTGTTTCTTTTTAAGAAAAAAATCTTTCGGCACAATTACACTTTCATTTTATAGGAGGTTCTGCTTATGCGCACAAAAACACTGCTGGTTGTAAAAGAGAACTGCCCGCAAAATCATCCCTGCCCATCCGTTTCTGTCTGCCCTGTCGGTGCGCTCAAACAAATCGGTTTCCATGCTCCAACCGTAGATCCGGATACCTGTATTTGCTGCGAGAAATGTACAAAATCCTGTCCCAGACAGGCACTGGTTCTGGTCTGAAAATTTTCCAGCAAAACCGTGTCCCTCGTTCAGATATCTGCATCACACTCCATATACCTTCTGAATGTGGAAAATCCAGCACTTTCATAAAAAGCAAGTGCCCCTTCGTTAAACTCCCACATATCCAGTTCCAGTTTAAGAAAGCCTCTTCGTGCAGCATCTTCTCTTGCAAATTTGATGATTGCGCTGGCAACACCCATCCTTCTGTATTTTTCATCCACACCGAACTCTTCAATATGATATATTTTTCTCGCTTTGTTATATGCCGAAAGCGGCTTTATGATATATTGCACCTGCGCAAATCCCATGATTTCCGTTCCATGTACTGCCACAATCAGTCCACTGCCTTCCTCTTCAAACCTTCTGTAAACAATATCCCGGATACTGTCCCATGCATCCGCCCGGAAAATATCCGGTCTCCCCTTTGTATGGATATCATTTACCTGTTTCCGTATCCTGTTTACCGCATCCAACTCTTCTTTTTCTGCATATCGAATAATTAAATCTTTCACACTTCTGTCCTCCCGATTTTTTTGTTATTTCTATTCCATACTTTTATACTTGTTGATTGCTGCAACTCTGTTATTTACCCCAAGTTTCCCATAAATATTAATCAAATGTGTTTTAACCGTTGCAACCGAAATACACAAATGATCCGCAACCATTTTATTGGTGCCGCCGTTTCCGATTTCTTCCAGAACTTCCTGTTCACGCTCTGTCAGTTGATCTTCTGTGTTTTTCTCCGCTTCCGCAGGCCTTTGTCCGCCTTCGATTGCCCACTGCATAAAGGTAATATCTTTTTCAGAGAGTTTTTCTCTCAGTTCTGTCCTATATTTTTCAAATACTTTCATCATAGTTTCTTTCTCAAACCAGAACGGAACCGCAATTTCACGATTACTGGCATCCGCAGCTTCCGCCATCAGATTCAGAAGCTTTGCCGGATCCCTGTTCTGTTCGAGCAATATGCGAACCTTTAACAAACAGCATTCGACAATTTTAACCTTGTTATGCACTTTTCTGGCCCGCATCAGCAGATCATCAACCAGCCGCATACCTTCTTCGATATTTCCCAGTTCATACACAATACCTGCATACAAAAGTTCCGTATCCATATTCTTCATCAGTCTGTCTGCATGTTTATAGTTTTCCAGAAACAGTTCTGCCATTTCCTTATTTTTCCCACGATACACCGGATAGCGTACCAGCCTCGCCAGATAAAAAACACTTTGATAGCAGTTCGGCTGCGCCAGATTCATAATGATCTTTTCTGTTTCAGAGAAATTGCCGGTGACGTAAAACCATTCCGCAAGCGTGTACAGATAAGCACTTGTAATGGTAACATACCCCTCTCCCATCGCTTCTTTTGCCAGATCCAGCTCCTGCTTTGCTTCCTTTAGACACATCTGCCTGATATGCAGCCCTGAAATACCAATATAGTAAGATGTTCGCATGGAAGGTACTTCTGCCATACACCTTTTCATTTTATGATAAAGGTAACGTGCCTGTTTAAAATCACCATATTCTTCCAATATCTGCGTTTTTTCAGCAAGGACAAACGTTTCAATATAAATATTCCCCGTATCCTGATATATTTTCTCCGCCTGATCCAGATATTGCATGGCATCTTCCACCTTATCCGCAACAAACAGAAAATAGGCTTCCTTAACCAGAACATATGCCTTTGTTACCTGATTCAAAGGCAGTTCTTCAATCTGCTCCATGGATAGAATTGCAATATCATGAAATTCCCAGTTCACATCAAAAAAGAGATTGGCATGCAGAAATGCTTTTGCAGTCATATCTTCCCTGAAATGTTCCATCAGGTACGGATACAGCTTTTCGCATTCCGCGAAATCCATTGCCGCATAATAACAGAAAAAATACTGATAGGCAAAATTAACATTTTTTGTGATCTGCTCCATCGGTATCTGCATCATATAGCTGAACGTCACCACATTCTGCGGCATTTTCATGAGCCTGTTCATCAACTCTTCGTAATCCCCTATCGCAAAGAGCAGCCGCACACACTCATCATAATCCAGAAGCTGAAAACAGATTTCTGCTGCCTGCCGGTACAGCTGCTTCTTTTCCTCCTGATCCTGTTCCAGCAGATGCAGCAGATATTCCCGCAATATATCATGATACCGGTATTCTTTTTTATTTGCATCTATAATAATGACAAACAGACTTTTTTCCAGAATCAGCTGCATCATATGCTCAAAATGATACTGCGGCAAATACAGCGTACAAATTTCCTGATTAAAATAACGCAGTATTGCCGTCTTTTTAAGAAACAGCTTTTCCTCTTCCGATAAAGTAGAAAAAATTTCCTTTTCCAGATAATTATAGGCAATCTGTTCGTTGGCTCCGGAATAAGTGATTCCGACATTTTTTTTCATGCGGGATGCAATTGCCATGAGCTGTGCACCGCCGATCCA
>JAGOGF010000105.1 GCA_017996845.1 Butyrivibrio sp. | reverse complement strand
CTTGCCATGTTTTACGGCGGACTGGGCAGAAGAAAGAACGTAATAAGTAATATGATGTCATCCTACTTTATCATGGGTGTGGCAATGGTCATGTGGATTCTATTCGGCTATTCACTTGCGTTCGGAAGGGATCATGGTGGAGTAATCGGCGGATTGAATTATGTACTTTTTAAAGGGGTGGGAGCAGCAGCGGGTCCTTATGCTGCGAATATTCCGCATCTGGCATTTGCCATGTTCCAGATGATGTTCGCAGTGATTACACCTGCTTTGATCACAGGTGCCATCGCAGGAAGAATGCGCTTTAAGGCTTTGTTTTTCTTTGTCATATTCTGGACAATGGTGGTGTACTACCCGATTGCACATATGGTATGGGGACAGAATGGTTTCCTTGCAGCGATCGGTTCTGTTGATTTTGCAGGCGGAAATGTAGTACATATCAGCTCTGGTGTCTCGGCACTTGTACTGTGTATTGTTCTTGGTAAGAGAAAAGGTTATGATCAGGTCAGATATCGCGTTCATAATATTCCGCTTGCAGCGATCGGAGCAGGACTTTTGTGGTTTGGGTGGTTTGGATTTAATGCAGGGAGCGCACTTGGTGCAAACGGACTTGCAGCACATGCCTTTGCAACAACGGCAATTTCTGCGGCAGCCGGTATGCTCTCCTGGATGCTGATCGATGTGATCAAAAATGAAGTACCGACTCTGGTAGGTGCAAGTACAGGTCTTGTTGTGGGACTGGTTGCCATTACACCAGGTGCAGGATTTGTTCCGATCTGGTCCGCATTGATCATTGGCGGTCTGGTCAGCCCGATCTGCTATTTCATGATATCGGTCGTAAAGAAAAAGTTCGGCTATGATGATGCACTTGATGCATTTGGCTGTCATGGTGTTGGTGGTATCTGGGGCGGTATTGCAACCGGTATTTTTGCCAGAACGGATATCAATCCGGTAGCAAAGTGGAACGGACTTTTATATGGAGATACCCGTTTGTTTGCAGCACAGCTGATCAGTATTGCAGTGACAATTGTCATCGCGATAATCGGCACGGGAATCTGTATCAAGCTGGTTAAACTGATCGTACCGCTTCGCGCGGATCTCAGAGATGAACAGGTCGGACTGGATTATTCACAGCATGGAGAACATGCCTATCCTTCCTTTAACGGATTGGATGACTGATATCGCTCTGGCATAGAGGCGTTTCTGCAGGAAAGGAATTCAGATGATCAAAATAGAAGCAATTGTACGGGAAGAGAAATTAGAAGACGTGAAGGAAGCATTACAGAAGATCAAGGTGCAGGGAATGACGGTATCTCAGGTCATGGGATGTGGAACACAGCACGGGTATACGGAAAATATCCGTGGAAGTAAATATACGGTGAATATGCTGCCGAAGATCAAATTTGAAATCTTTGTTCCCAACACGGAATGGGAAGAAAAGGTGATTACGGCGATTACACAGGCAGCAAGAACGGGCAGCGTGGGTGATGGCAAGATCATCTCCTATGAAATCGGCGAAGCGGTCAGAATCCGTACCGGTGAAAGAGGAATAGCCGCACTGAAAGAAGCAAAAGATAAGCCGGAGTAAGCTGCAGATGATTTTTTTTCAGATTATTCTGGAAATGGCAATAAGTATCATAAAAAAAGCAATATCTGTAAAGCGCCTTGCATAGAATCCTCTTATAATTTATTATGGATAGTAGGAGTTTGGTAATATTAACTTTAAAAACATTTTTATTTAGGAGGGTTCGTCCATGAATAACATTCCAAAGGCAAAGGTCGGTATTGTTGCGGTCAGCCGTGATTGTTTTCCGGCATCTCTTTCTCAGAAGAGAAGAGAAGCTCTGATTGCTGCTTATACAGCAAAGTATGACAAAGAAGATATATATGAGTGTCCGATTACCATTATCGAAAGCGAAATCGATATGGTGAATGCACTTGCAGATGTAAATGCACACGAGTGTAATGCACTCGTTGTATATCTTGGCAACTTCGGACCTGAAATTTCCGAAACACTTCTGGCAAAGCACTGGGGAGATCGTCCGGTTATGTTCTGCGCAGCTGCAGAAGAATCTCAGAATGATCTGCAGGATGGCAGAGGTGATGCATATTGCGGAATGCTTAATGCAAGCTATAATCTGAAAATCCGCGGCGTGAAAGCATATATTCCGGAATATCCGGTTGGCACTGCAGCCGATTGTGCAGATATGATTCATGATTTCCTGCCGATTGCACGTACAGTAGAAGGACTTCATAACCTGAAGATCATTTCATTCGGACCTCGTCCGATGAACTTCCTTGCCTGTAATGCACCGATTCAGCAGCTTTACAACCTGGGTGTTGAGATTGAAGAGAATTCCGAACTGGATCTGTTCGAAGCATTCAATAAGCATGCAGGAGATCCCAGAATTGCAGAAGTTGCAGCAGATATGGCAAAAGAACTTGGAAACGGCAACAAGATTCCGGAAATTCTGCCCAAGCTTGCACAGTATGAAATTACGCTTCTTGACTGGATCGAAGCACACAGAGGATACAGAAAGTATGTTGCCATTGCAGGCAAATGCTGGCCGGCATTCCAGACACAGTTCGGCTTTGTTCCCTGCTTCGTTAACAGCAGACTGACAGGACGCGGCATTCCGGTATCCTGCGAAGTTGATATTTACGGAGCGCTTTCCGAATATATCGGAACCTGTGTTTCAGAAGATGTTGTTACACTGCTTGATATCAACAATTCTGTTCCGGCAGATATGTATGAGGAATCGATCAAAGGTAAGTTTGATTATGAACATACAGATACTTTCATGGGCTTCCATTGCGGAAACACCTGCTCCAAGAAGCTTTCTTCCTGCAACCTGAAGTATCAGAAGATCATGGCACGTTCTCTTCCGAGAGAAGTAACAAACGGAACACTGGAAGGCGACATCATGCCTGGCGATATCACATTCTATCGTCTGCAGTCCACAGCAGATTCCAAGCTGCGTGCTTATGTAGCAAACGGAGAAGTTCTTCCGGTTGCAACACAGTCCTTTGGCAGCATCGGTGTATTTGCGATTCACGAAATGGGCAGATTCTATCGTCACGTTCTGATCGAGAAGAATTATCCGCACCATGGCGCTGTTGCATTTGGACACTTTGGCAAGGCTCTGTTCGAAGTATTCAAGTATCTGGGTGTTGAGCTCGAAGAACTTGGATATCCGAAGGCAGCTGGGGATATGTATCCGTCAGAGAATCCTTTTAAGAAATGACTTTGATATCATAAGATAAACATGGGCCGCAGATTTCGGGATATATCAGAAATCTGCGGCCTTTGTTTGTGCATATGAAATATATAAAAACGCAGAGCTGTCAGGCTATACAGCCATCTGCTTACAAATAGAACTATACTCAAAATGAGTATAAAATATAATAAAAATGTACTCATTTTGAGTATAGTTTTGCATTGATAGATATTCGTATTAATTGTATAGTATATGAAACGGAGGTTTTGTATATGGAGAAAAAAACATTTGCAATCATGCAGGAGATATCGGGCATGGAAATCAGAAATCTCAGAAAAAAACTGTCACTTTCGCAGTCTGCTTTTGGGCGCCTTGCAAATGTATCCATACAAACAATAGCCAGATGGGAAAGCAGCACGGAAAAAATATCCGGACCAATCGTAACGTTAGCAAAACTCCTGGGGGAATATCCGGAGCTTGCCACCAATTTTCTGATACCGGAACAGAAAATGCCGCTTCGCCTTTGGTATATGAGAAATGCAGATGTCTGTACAATTATAGATGCAGATGAACGTCACCGGAAGGTTGAGATATACAATTATACGACAGAGAAGATGAATCGTGCATTTGGCATACGGGAGCACCCGACTTATGAGGAGTACGAGGAATTTCTGGAATCCAGATGTTTTCCCAGAACAAGAGATAAAATGAAACTGGAACTGAAACGTCTGGATCTGCCGTTTTATGATCCGCTTATGATTATTGAGAAGACAGAAGGCAGAATGGCTGAAGATGATTTCTGGATTAAAATAAATAAAAAGCCGATGAACCAGGCAATTAACGGGTAGATTTGTGTAAAAAAGCACAGGAGTGGAAAAGAATGATCACACTTTATCAGAAAGATCAAAAAGATGACGGGAGACATTCATCAAAGGGAAATCAATTGAAATGGATGACGGAAGATACCTGGTATAAAGCAGATTATACAGGCTATGAAGGCATTGCGGAGTATGTGATTTCACATTTGCTGCAGTTTTCAGATATGAAACCATCAGAATATATTCTGTATGAAACAGAAGAAATTCAATATGGGGAGCAGATATACAAAGGCTGTAAGAGCAGAAATTTCCTGAAGCCCGGATGGAGACTGTTCACACTGGAAAGATTGTTTCAAAATGCATATGGCGAGAGCCTCAACAGCAGCATATATCATATAGAGAGTCTGGAGGGCAGAATTCGGTTTCTGGTAGAGCAAACGGAGAGAATCACTGCAATCAGCGATTTTGGAAAATATATCAGTAAAATGGCAACAATAGATGCGCTTTTTCTGAATGAGGACAGGCATACCCATAATATGGCAGTCCTCATGGATGAGCAGGGAAGTTATCATTTGTGCCCGTTTTTTGACCATGGTGCGGCGCTTCTTTCTGATACAACAATGGATTATCCTTTGCGTGGGGAAATGTATAGTCTGATTGATCAGGTGAAGAGCAAAACCTTCTGCCAGGATTTTTCCCGCCAGCTGGAACAGATTGAACTGCTGTATGGACGGCAGATTAAATTCCGATTTACAGAAAAAGATATACAGACTCTTTTGGATACAGAATCAGTATACCCGTCGGAGGTAAAAGAGCGGATCATGAATATTTTACTGGAACAGAAGCGAAAATATAAATATCTGTTCAGCTGATCAGAACTTCGGCTTTGAGATAAGACCAGATGAACATGGCGGCTCCGGTATGAGCCAGTGGATCGAATAAGCGGACAGCGAGGTATAAATGGAAAAGAAAAAAATACAGGGTGTAATTTTTGATATGGATGGGCTTCTGGTAGATACGGAGAAACTGTATAACCGTTTCTGGAGAGAAGCCGCGCACGATTACGGTTATGAGATGACCTATGAGGATGCGCTTTCGATACGCAGTATGACAGCCGTGTATGCGTCGGCGCTGCTGAAAAAAAGATTTGATGCAGCATTTCCCTATGATGAAATCAAAGAACACAGACGCGTTATCATGCAGAAATATATTGACGAGCAGGGCATTGAACTCAAAAAAGGTGCCAGGGAACTGCTGCAATACCTGAAGGAAAATGATTATAAAACAGCACTTGCAACAGCAAGTCCTTTGCGTCGCGCACAAAGGTATCTGCAAAACGTCGGTATATGGGAATGTTTTGATCAGAAGATAGGTGGAGAGGATGTCCGCCTGGGGAAGCCCGAACCCGATATTTATCTGACAGCAGCCTCCAAATTGCAGCTCCCACCCCAGAACTGCCTGGCACTGGAGGATTCTCCAAACGGAATCACTGCCGCTTTCCGGGCAGGCTGCCTTCCCGTCATGGTGCCTGATCTGGATCAGCCGGACGAAGAACTGCAGGCAAAATTATATGCTTGTGTAGCGTCTCTGGATCAGGTAATAGGGATTCTTTCATAAATCGGATTTTGATTAAAAATCTTGTAACCACCGGAAAAAATATCTTGACGGCAATACCATAATCATGCAAAAATCTCATATAAAATTGAATCAGAATGTTTTGGCATAGCAGGTGCGCAGCATGGTAAACGCAGCCTACATGTGCAGATTATGTCATGAAACCTTTGCGGTATGAGGCTGAATATGAAAATGGAAGAGAAATTTCTGGTGCCTGATTATTATAAGAATTTTGTATGTAAGGGACCGACTTGCAGGCACTCATGCTGTGAGGGCTATCGGATCAACATTACGATGGACGAATATTACAGACTGAAAGGTCTGGAATGCTCCGAACATCTTAGAAGTAAGCTGGATGCGGCTCTGGTTCTGTATGGTTATCCGGATGAAAACCGGTATGCACACTTGAGCCATGCATGGGATGGACGCTGCAGGATGCACAGAGCAGACGGCTATTGTGCGCTTCAGGGAGAATGCGGAGCACAGGCACTGACATCTGTCTGCAGATATTATCCCAGAAGCCCGCTGAATGCATACAGACCGGAATGTTCCTGTGCAAATGCCTGCGAAGGTGTGATTGAACAACTCTTTGCACATGAGAAAACGTTGTCGTTTGAACAGATGGAGCTGTGCTTTGATCTGGCAGGAGACAGAAGTCGGAAAGCAGATGAACGCGCAGGCAGTATCTATGATGCAGTGCGGCATTTCATTATTCTGGAAATGCAGGACAGACGCCTTCCGGTTGGGAAAAGAATCGAACAGGTAAAAGAGAGTCTTGCAAAAATCGCAATACAGGATATGCACGATGAAGCACTTTTGAAAAAAGTAGAGCAGTTTTGCAGTGAAAAAGAAGCAGAGCAGTTTGCAGCTTCGGAACAGGATGTTTTGCCGGAAGAATCGTTCACAATTTCACCGGAGAGACTATTCTCACTGATAAAAGAGCTGGGGAAATTATATGCTTCCATCGAAGCCTATGCGGAAAAGGCGAAGCAGTTCAGAGAAGAAGCAGAACATTCTGCAAAACCCCTTACATTACAACTGCAGGAGGCGTGGGAAAATGTAATGCTCGCTTACCCGGATATGCAGCTATATCTGGAACAGATGATGGTAAATCACATATTTTATACAGGATTTCCTTACGCAGATGAGCGGACCAGATGGGAAGAGAACGGGCTGGTCCTGACGGTGACCTGTGAACTCCTCAGAGTGCTGATCGCAACCTCTCTGGACCAAAATGCAGGCATACCGGAACTTGCAGATTTGTGTGCGAATTATTTCAGAATGGCAGAGTTTACCGCTTTTGCCCACAATGTGCCGGTTTTGATGGGGAAAGAATAGAATCAAAAACAGTGTATGCTGGCATCCGATGATGGGGATGCTAGCATACACTGTTTTTTGCTTAATTTGGAAATAATCAGAAGGTAATGATCCTGGGTTCGGCCGTAAATGAATAGATTGTTGCAGTTGCATTTTTGAGATAAAGAACTTCCATTAAGTTATCATCAACCGTATACATGCTTGATAGAGCTGCTGTATTATCTTCCATCATAGCAACACGTGCTTCACGGCGAGAATCGTGAACCGCCTCAGCCTCTATACGGATCCAGGTGCCTTTTTGCATACCACAGATTTCGACTTTGGCATTATCAGCCATTTGAGCATATACCTTTTTCTTGTTGTTGGTAACAAGATAAAGTTTTCCCTCAAACTCACAAACCGCACCAAATGGGCGTACATGAGGCTGATCCCCGTCTGCTGTTGCAAGGTAAAATGTACCGCAGGATTTTAAATAGTCTACCACTTCATTCATTTGTAATTGCTCCTTTCGATGTGCAACTTGATTTGATTATGGGATTATTATATAATGTGAGAATAAAAGAGCAAGTACGATATTTTATGATACTGGTATCAGAAAGGATACTACTATGCCAAAAAAAGAATTATTTGGAAAATGTCCCTATGTAACATCACAGAAAGTACTGACCGGGAAATGGTCTATTTATATTCTATATCTGCTTTCGACACAAGACTCGATTCGTTTCAATGAGATGCAAAGGCGTATACCGGATGAAATGACGCATACAACACTTTCCCGTCAGTTAAAAGCACTGGAAGATGAAGGACTGATTATCAGAAAAGAATATTCTCAAATTCCGCCAAAGGTTGAATACTCACTCAGCGATATCGGCAAAAAATTTGAAAAGGTTTTGAATGTATTGGGCGAGTGGGGAAATGAGTATATTGAATATATAAACACCGATAAGGAAAGTGCCTGTGAAAGGTAATATAAAAGAACGTGTAGAAAAAATCAATAAAAAGAGCACAAAATAAGTGATTCATAATCGGATTGGATTTAAGGATAATGATTCAGATGCTTATAAGCACTAGAAATAATTCTTGACTGAACGTTCTAAAAAGGTTATTTTAATATGCAGGGAGATAATTTCATGGGACGAAGTAAAGAATTTGAGGAAGATATCGTTTTACAGAAGGCAATGGAGGTATTTTGGCAGAAAGGTTATGAGAAGACCTCTATGAGCGACCTTGTTGAACACATGGGTATCCATAGAAAAAGTATCTATGATACATTTGGGGATAAGCATGCCTTGTTTATAAGGGTAATGGATTACTATAATGAAATCAGTACTTCCAGGTTTAAAGCGGAAGTGAGCAGAGCAGAAACGGCATATCAGGCTATACAGAATATTTTTGATTATGTGATTGAAGGAAATGAAGATACGCATTGCGGATGTCTTTTGGTAAATGCGACTACTGAACTTGGACCATGGGATCAGGAAGTTCTGAAGAAAACGGAAGATTCATTCAGACACAGCGAAACGTTTATCCTGGAAATTATAAAGAAAGGACAGGATAATGGTGAGTTTTCCCGGAAATATGATCCGGAACATTTGGCAGAAGTATTGCACAATGCACTTTTGGGATTAAGAGTACTCGTAAAAACGTCTGCTGCGAAAGATAAAATGCATAATATAGCAAATTTTTACCTTGATTTACTGACCGAGTAATTTTTTTTATCTTTAATTGAACGATCGTTCCAGAAAAAGTTATCATTTTGATGCATTAAACAAAATGAATTGATTCATTACATATGGAGGTATGTATTATGAAAGCAGCACAAATTGCAAAATATTCAAAAAGAATAGAAGCAGAAGTAAATGATATTCCGATTCCGGAAATTGGTGACAATGAAGTTTTGGTTAAGGTAAAAGCTGCAGC
>JAGOGF010000256.1 GCA_017996845.1 Butyrivibrio sp. | reverse complement strand
TACGTAAATGCAGAAGGAGATGGACTTGACTCAAATGGAATGCTTTATATAGAAGGAGGAACAATTACGGTAGATGGACCGACACAGGCAAATAATGGAGCACTGGATTACGGAACAGGGGCAGAAATCACAGGAGGAACCGTAATGGCAGCAGGAAGCTCGGGTATGGCGACTACGTTTGGAGATACTTCCACACAATACTCTGTTCTTTACAATTTCGATTCCACACTTGAGGCAGGAACAGAGATAACACTGACTGATGCAGATGGAACAGAAGTTATGAGTTATACACCCTCTAAAGCTTTTTCTTCTATCGTGTTCAGTTCTGATGAACTTGCAGCAGGAGATTATACGGTCACGGCAGGAGATACAACAGAAAAAATTACGCTTTCCGGTGTCAGCACAACTGCAGGAACTGCATCCGGAATCGGACAGCAAATGGGCGGACCGGGGAAAATGGGTGGACCTGGCAGGCCGGGTGATACAGGAGATAATAACAGCACTTCTTCTGAGAATGATAATACGGATACAGAACAAAGTAATTAAAAATATTCAAATGAAAAGGCAGCCGGGATAATTACCGGCTGCCTTTTCTGATTTGTTCATATGACGAAAATCTGTAGCATTTAACGGAAAGCAATTTCAGCCGACATCTTCAAACTGAGAGTTATAGAGATCCGCATAAAATCCGTTTTTGGTAAGAAGCTCATCGTGTGTACCCTGTTCTACAATATCACCATTGTTCATGACCAGAATCAGATCCGCATTGCGAATGGTAGAGAGACGATGTGCGATAATGAAGCTGGTTCTGCCGCGCATCAGGTTATCCATTGCCTTCTGAATTCGGATTTCGGTTCTGGTATCTACGGAAGAAGTTGCTTCATCCAGGATCAGTACTTTGTTATCTGCAAGAATGGCTCTTGCGATGGTGAGAAGTTGCTTTTGTCCCTGTGAAACATTGCTGGCATCTTCATTTAATTCCATTTGATAACCACCCGGAAGTGTCTGGATAAAGTGATCTGCATGTGCAGCTTTTGCAGCAGCAATTACTTCTTCATCCGTTGCATCCAGCCTGCCATAACGGATATTTTCCATAATAGTTCCCTGGAACAGCCAGGTATCCTGTAAAACCATGCCAAACGCATCTCGCAGAGCACGTCTGTCAAAATGACGAATATCTTCACCATCCAGAAGAATTGCGCCGGACTGTACATCATAGAATCGCATCAAAAGCTTTACCATGGTGGTCTTGCCGGCACCGGTAGGCCCGACAATTGCGATTTTCTGACCGGGTTTCACTTCTGCACTGAAATCGTGGATAATGACCTGATCCGGATTGTATCCGAAACGGACATGGTCAAAGGAAACAGCACCGTCAAATTCCGGTAATGTAACTACATTAGCAGGCGTCTGTTCTTCTTCCTCTTCTTCAAGAAATGCAAAAACTCTTTCGGCAGCGGCGGCCATGGACTGTACCTGATTGATAACCTGCGCAATCTGCTGCAGCGGCTGCGTGAAATTCCTCACATACTGGATAAAAGCTTGAATATCTCCAATCGTAATGACGCCTTTGATAGCAAGAAGACCACCGGAAAGTGCAACACCGGCATAGCCAAGATTGCCGACAAACATCATAACAGGCTGCATCATACCCGAGATAAACTGAGATTTCCATGCAGAATCATATAAAACGTTATTGGTTTCGCGGAATGAGTCAATGGTTTCCTGTTCTTTGTGAAACAGTTTGATAACCTGATGTCCGCCATAGGTTTCTTCAACCTGACCATTAATATGTCCCAGGTATTCCTGCTGTGTACGAAAATATTTCTGTGAACGTTTCATAACAAAAGAGAGCAGACCTGCTGAAATCGGAAGCAAAATCAGTGCGATCAGTGTCATAAGAGGCGAAATAGTCAGCATCATGATCAGAACACCGATCAGTGTCGTGATAGAGGTAATAATCTGTGTAACACTTTGATTCAGTCCCATACCAAAGGTATCCACATCATTGGTAATACGTGAGAGCACTTCTCCATAGGTGCGGCTTTCAAAATACTGCATGGGCATACGGTTTATTTTCCTGGATATATCGCGACGCAGTCCATAACAGATTTTCTGAGAGATTCCGGTCATCAGCCAGCCCTGTATGAAATTGAAGATTGCACTTCCAAGATACAGAGCCAAAACAAATAACAGGATTTTTCCGATATAGGTAAAATCAATTCCACCGGTTCCACCGATCTTTTTCATCAGACCTTCAGATAAAGCGGTTGTAGCATGCCCCAGAATTTTGGGTCCCAGAACATTAAAAATGGTAGAGCAGACAGCGAAAATGATAACAAGTAAAATGGGAAGTTTAAAACTTCCAAGGTGTGATAAGATTTTTTTCAGTGATCCCTTCAGATCCTTGGGCTTTTCGACTGCACCGATCGGACCATGTCCCATGGGACCGCGCGCAACAGGCTTTTGTGTAGTTCCGGTATTCATTTTTTCTTCTGTGCTCATGCGCAGTCACCTCCTTTTCCTTCTTTTGCAAGTTCTGATGCAGAGAGCTGTGAATTTGCAATCTGCTGATATACCTCGCAGGACTCCATTAATTCCTTATGTGTGCCTTTTCCGACAAGTTTTCCCTCATCGAGAACCAGAATCTGATCCGCATGTATAATGGTACTGATTCGCTGTGCAACAATAATAACCGCTTTGTCTTTTACACGGGAAGAAAGTGCATAACGCAGTTTTGCATCTGTTTTAAGATCGAGTGCAGAAAAACTATCATCAAAAATGTATATCTGCGGATTTTTGGCAAT
>JAGOGF010000023.1 GCA_017996845.1 Butyrivibrio sp. | reverse complement strand
GCATGCCGTCACCAGAGAATTTTCAATTGCATCAAAAAGGCTCTCCTTGCTGATATTCTTCTCTTTCTCAAGCGCATCAAGTGCTTCCATAAGTTCCTTGCTCATCGTAATCTCCATTTCCGCTTTGTATTAAAAATCCAAAGCAAGTTTAATCACTGAAATATCCTTCCTGAGGAATGTTTTATCCTGATCATTCACAAAAACAGTAACTGTATTTGAATCAAAAGCTTTCAGTATTCCTGTATATTCCTTGCATCCATCGACAGGCATGTATGTCTTAAGATCTACTTCCTGTCCGATGCTGCTGGCAAAATGTCTGTCTTTTTTAAGCTGTCTTCCAAGTCCGGGACTGCTGACTTCCAGTGTATAGGCATCTTCAATATAATCTTCTTTGTCCAGTGCGTCAGAAAGTGCATGGCTTACGTCAACACAATCATTGATATCTACACCATCCGGTTTGTCAATATAAACCCGCAGATACCAATCTCCTGCTTCTTTAATATATTCGACATCATAAACACTGAAACCGTTCGCCTGTGTAATAGGTAACAGAAGCTGCTCTGTATGTGCTTCAATCTCTTCCTTTTTTGACATGTAACTCCTTTACTGCATTTCGAAAGATCCCGCTTTGCGATCTCCGCATGAAAAAAGTGGACTCTCGCAAGCCCACTTCACGTTCATCATTTACCACGATGGTAGAATAACACATTTATCGGGAAATCGTCAAGGCTTTTGCCGAAAAAGTCAGAAAAAAGTCGGTAATGACAGGATTCTCCAAAAAACACAATTTTTCTCTTGCATTTTGGACTTCCCTATGATATCGTATCTAAGTCGGCGCAAGACGATACAGTTATGGCTCGTTGGTCAAGAGGCTAAGACGCTGCCCTCTCACGGCAGAATCATGGGTTCGATTCCCGTACGAGCTACTGAGACTATTTTAACGAATAGCCCAACCCGAAAAAATGCATTCTCGAAAGAGAATGCATTTTTTTTGCATATTTGGCAATCTACTCTCCAATAGAAAGCAAAACTACAGCCTGTTTTGCTTTCTGTTACTTTTTCACTCACTTATCTCTGTTATTTGTTTCATCATGTTTTGTGTAATCGTCTGAATATCATCGAACTCAATTTCATCGTTTGCCTTTTTCAAAGCTTTCATAGAGATTTCCATTTCTCCCGAAAATTCGCATTCATCAAGTCTTCCTACTGCTTCGTTCACACCGTCCAAATCAAAAATTCTTGCGCATTCATGTGCTTTTTTCAATAAATCAAGCACTTCTGTAATCGGAAGCAATTTATTCTGCTTCTGATGCTTTTCTTCTCCGATTGCCAGTGCACGGATTCTCTCCGTCAAAGCATCATAAGACTGCAGTAACCTGGAATGATTAATGTGAATATAGTCCATATCATTTTCTCTTGCTGCATTTTCCAGGGCTTTTGCCTGTTCTGAAATATCATCTGCCCCAAGCGTATATGCCATGCTTTTCAAAGCATGCACATTAATTCTGTAATCATCCATTTGACCTATATCATAGCTATCCCGGATCATCCGCATTCTGTCTGTTGTCAGAAAATCTTCTATCATTTCCATATAAAAATCCGGTTTATGCATACAGAACTGCATTCCTTCTTCAATGTTAAGAACACCAGAAAGATTTTGTATTTTCTGATCTGAAATATCTTTTTTTTCGTTATTTTTTCCATTTCCATCCACTTCAGTGATCAGATCACCCGGTAGATATTGCCTGCACAGGCGGATCAGCTCACGTTCTTCGACCGGTTTGGACAGATAATCATTAAATCCTTCATCCAGATACTTTTCTCTCGCTCCGACCACTGCATTTGCTGTCAGCATAATGATCGGCGTTTGTCCCTGCAAATTCAGCTTCCGCATTGTCCGAAAAGTTTCCAGGCCATCCGGTTCCGGCATCATATGATCCAAAAAGATCATATCATAATGATTTTTCCGTACTTTTTCCAGACATTCTTTCCCTCCGTCAGCTGTGTCAACCTGAATCTGTGCTTCCTGGAGCAGTGCCTGCATAACCCTGATGTTCATTTCAACATCATCTACTACAAGAACACGTGCATGCGGAGCGGCAAACCATTGCGGCATCTGTATGATATTGCCTCTCTGTTCCTGAATTCTGTCGGAATAATTGCCGATTGGTTCGCTTCCGATCACTTTCTGTGGAATAGATACCCGGAATATGGAACCTTTCCCATATTCACTTTCAACTGATATTTTACCATTCATCAAAAAAACAAGTTTCCTAGTAATGGAAAGTCCAAGTCCTGTTCCTTCAATTCCTCGATTCTGTATTTCATCCAGACGTTCATAGGATGTAAAAAGTTTTTCCATATTCTCCGTTTTGATGCCAATTCCTGTATCCTTTACTGCTATATTCAGATTGATCCTATCTTTGGATACAATATCATATCCGATATGAAATTCTATATTTCCTTCGCGCGTATATTTCACTGCGTTCGACAATAAATTGATGATAATCTGCCTGATACGCATTTCGTCACCATATAATCCATCGGGTATTGCTTTATCATTGCTGACATAAAATGTCAGTTCCTTTGCCTTTGCACGCATGATTATCATGTTATAGCAATCATTGATCAAGGAGGAAAGTTCATAAGCATATGGTACAATTTCCATCTTTTCCGATTCAATCTTGGAAAAGTCAAGAATATCATCAATAATTGACAGAAGCGATGCAATTGCATTTCTGATTTCTTCAGCGTAGTCAAGTGTTCTGGGATCATGTGTTTCGCGAATAATCATTGTATCCATTCCCATAACAGTATTCACAGGTGTACGGATCGCATGTGACATATCAGCCAGAAACAATGTTTTTTCATCGTTCTCCTTTGCCCGCAGCATGCGTTCTCTGCGAAGATATACCATATGTTCAATAAACCGTCCGCCCCACATAAAGCACATCAGTAATAGTCCGATAACATAGCAGAAATATAACCGATTATCCTTGAACCCCAATTTGGCTATCAGATGTATGGTCAGTCCGGTTGCAAAAGCCAATAATCCGGAAAGTGTAAAATGATTGTTCCATGTCTTTCCGCAGCCGATCAGATACATACAAAAGGGAATCAGAGATATGGCAAAAAACACAATTTCCATTTGATCTGCATAACCAATATTCTGCATATAAAGCTGTCTGACGGGTGAATGCAGGATCAGCTGCAAACCAGCCAGGACAGCAAAACTCCCCATGAACCTATACTGTCTGATCGATGTTTTACGCAACATGCACAGATCATAACACTGTATAAAAATCCCCATTACAACAATTATGAATGCCGTAACAAGTGAAAAGGCATTCATTCTCACCAGATGATACAAAATTGCCGTACGGTCTCCCACATAAATCTGGTCTATCCATCCTGCATATGCTGCATTTTCTGCCAGATAGACGATCCTGAACTGTTTTCCGTCACTGCCTGTTTTAATCGGAAAGGTATACCACATAGCCGGAATTTTTGTGTTCGGATTAGAATTATTCACCTCTGTATATGTGCTGGCACTTTTTTCATCCAGATATACCTTTAAGCGCAGCTGATTCGAAAATACCATCATAAAATCATCCGCATCTATTTCTTGGGGAATCTGCGCGGAAATGGTAATCTGTTCTCCCTTTTTCATATGGACATAATGAGGGAGACTGAGTTTTTCAAATTTCCCATCTGCACCTGATTTGTAAATTGTGTTGATCTCAACATACTGTTTATTGTCAAACCCATCCTGCGAATGAGGTTGTGTGCAATTGTATAAAATTAAGATGAGCGCCGCAAAAATAATAAAATCATATACGGTACGCACAAAATCTAATTTTTTCATTCTGCGGCACCTCCGCAGACTCCTGCCTGATTCAGTGCATCTGCAACTGTCTTCTGTGTGAGCGGTTTAAGAAGATAGGCAGAAAAGCCGAGTTTTATCATTCTGTTTCTGAATTCTTCATTATCCTGCGCAGTCAGCATAATAACCGGTGTATTCAGATTCGGGCTATGTCGGTCCTTTCTAATATGAATAAATGTTTCTTCTCCGTTCATTTCCGGAAGCATGTAATCCATCAGAATCGCGTCATACTTTTTGTTTGTGGTTTTCTGTATGGCTTCAGCACCACTTTGCGCAGTTTCTGATCTGATTCCCATTTCATTCAGCACATTCTTTGCTATTTTGAGATTCATGAGTTCATCGTCTACCAGCAAAACAAATATCCCTGCAGTATCTTCTGACCTTCCCTGCTCTTTTTCCATTTTCGTATCATATGCTCCAAGCGGTTCATTCAAAATGACCTCCTGCGGAATTTCGACCGTAAACATTGATCCGATTCCGTCTGCACTCTCAACTGCTATCTTTCCATTCATCATTTGGACCAGATTCCAGGAAATGGAAAGCCCGAGACCGGTACCTTCCGCTTCATAAGTCGGTCGTGCAAATTGATGAAAAATATTTTTCTGTGTGATTTCGTTCATTCCTCTTCCGGTATCCCTTACCCGGATGATCAGAAAAAAATCTCCATTTTCGCGATTTTTATAGTCTATACTGACCATGACAGCACCGCTTTGCGTATACTTAAACGCGTTTTCGATGATATTTGTAACAAGCGTGCAGATTTTGGGTTCATCACCATACAATACCGAAGGAAGGCCCGGATTATTTTTGATAATATATTTTACTTCCGGCTTATAAAAAAACGCTGCACTTTCATTCAAATCATCAATCAAAAGTCCCACTGAATAATCTGTTTTTGCAAGATTCATCCTGCCTGATTCCAGTTTGGAACTGTCCAGAATCTTATTGATCAGCATCAGAAGTTCGCGCCCTGCACTTTCAATATCCTTTGCATAGGAAACCACTTTGGGTTCTCTGCTTTCCTTTCTGAGCATATCATTGATTCCCAGAACTGCATTAACCGGAGTTCTGATCTCATGCGACATATTTGCCAGAAATTCACTCTTTGCAGAAGTCTGCCTCTGTATTTTTTCTTTATCTGCTTCATCTTTTCTAATTTGGAGCATCCCCCACTCAACCGCACACACACAGTACAGAATAGAAGACACAAACATAAATAATCCAACATATTGATACGCATAAAAAACTGCATCTGCAATTTCCAGAATTGCACCAGCGCCCAAAAAAAGATTGGCATAAAAAAGCCATTTAATCTCCGCATACAGCTTTCTATCCGTTTGCCTGATCAGAAAGAAAGTAAGCAGAACATATACAATTGTTATCCCCAAAACAGTAAGATTAATCCAATTGATTTGCAAAAAGTCCTTGTGAAAAACATAAACAATTGTAAAAAAAAGAATAAATGAAAAAATGCTGATATAGCAGAGAAGCTGTGCCACAGTATGATATTTTCTCTGTGAAACACTGTCTATATGGCGTATTACCGGAACAGGAATCGCCAGGAGTGTAAAGAATTCAAGCGCACGTGCAAATGCAATATCTTCAAATATAAGCTGTGCCATCCCTGACACCAAAAAAAACCATATGCCGATTAAAAAAACATATATTCCCATAAAAAAGTAGTCATTTCGATGCGTGACCCATTTTTTCATAAAGAAACGAAGAATCAGCAGTATAATACCAAAAATCATCAGAACAAGTCCACCAAGCAGTGTCGTCCACTTCTGTGCAACCAATCGGTATACAATATCCGTATGATCCCCCATATAAATTTTTTCGATTCTGCCAATATGATTCTGATTCTGGCTATAAAAAGAGACTGTCAGGATCTTACCCGCGTAATCCTGTTTCAGCATGACAAAAAGATATTCACTCGCCGGCATGCCAGTAGCAAAAAAGCCTTCCGGTCCCTGATAATTCATTACTTTTTTCTCTCCGATATAAACTTCAGCCGTATTAATAGGGGCCGGAACAGAAAGATACCAGCCTGTCGGAATATTTTGTGGTAATACACGTGATAAGGACACCTGTCTGATGTCAGATGAAGCATCCATATTAAGCGGAAGAGAAATATTGTTATACTCTTTTTCTCCAAAATATGCATCCCAGCCATCTGTAAGTGCATGACAGTCATTCGAATAGAAGCCTTCTCTGTTATACGGACGCCAAAAGCTGATGATCGTATAAACAATGACTGCTCCTATCAAAAAAAGATATAAATACCACATGTTTCTGTATATTGTTTCCTTCTTCATATTCAGAGCTGCTTTCTTCTTTTTTCAGCAAAAAAAGCATCAACCTCTGTAATGATACGCTCCGGTTTCATTGTTTTCAGAAGATACCCTTCCGGTTTAAGCCGTGCAATATCCATAACAACATTTTTGTCATTACAGGAAGTAAGAAACATAATCGGAATTGTTTCAAAATCTTTTTCTGAACGGATCATTTCGAAAACCTGTCTGCCATTGATGATCGGCATTTCATAATCCAGAAGGATCAGATCTGGTGTTTCCATTGTCAGATATTTAATTGCCATCGTTCCTGATTTTGCTACAATGACCTGATATTTATCATGCAGCCATTCTTTGATTTTCTTAAGCGTGTCCGGCGAATCGTCCACCACAAGAATTTTTTTCTTTGCCCCACTGCTCTTGCCTCTGATCAGTTCCCTGATATGTGTTGCAACTTCGTCTATATTAATCGGTCGTAAAAAGATACCATTAATAAGGTCGGCAGGAATGATCTTTATAATCTTTTCAATATTGTATTTATCTCCAAGCATAATGATGGGAATATTTTCCATATCAGCCTTGTCTCGCAGAAAAATGAGAGTTTCTTTACTGATTGGCATCTGGTCCACATAAATCATGATCATATCTGCTTTTTCCTTGCTCAAAGAAGCAGAGGCATTACGCGCATTAAAACTGAGCGTCCGAATTCTGTGCCCTGCAAGTTTATCAATCAAGGAAACAATCAGATAACTTTGCTCCGTTGTTACCAGTAAAACGAGATTGCCATTTTCCGTCATGGAGGTCTCCCTTCCGCTGTCTGAACCTGATACTAATTATAACAAAGGAACCTGTAAATGTAAAAGTTTAGTTTACATCCCGAAATCAAACAGACTGATCTGATTGCTTTCCGGAATTTCTCCCAGAAGTCCCAGTTCATTCAAAGTGTCAATGACTCCCTGCGGGCACTTGGTCCGTTCTCTGAAATCATCCCTTGACAGAAATGGTCCGTTCTTGGCTGCCTCCACTACGGCGTCTGCCGCTTTTTCACCCATACCGTCTATGCTCTTTAGGGAAGGCATGATCTTATCTCCGACCACCTGAAACAAACGTGATTTGGCAGTAAAAATATCAATTGGTGTAAATTCAATTCCTCTTTCATACATTTCTTCCACTACACGCATATCACCATATTCGGATTCCTCCGTATTGGACAGTTCATCCTTACGGCTGTTGTATTCCTGCATTACACTGTGCAGATGATTTTCTCCCTGACACATATCCTTATAGGAAAAAGCTTTTGCCCGGATGCTGAACCATGCTGCGTAAAAAGCCTGTGGAACATATACCTTAAAATATGCGATACGCCATGCCATCATAACATAAGCGGCTGCGTGTGCCTTCGGAAACATATATTTGATTTTAAGACAGGACTGAATATACCAGTCCGGAACACCTGCCGCGATCATTGCTTCCTTCATTTCCGGTTTCAATCCTTTTCCTTTTCGAACAGATTCCATTGTCTTAAAGGAAAGTGACTTATCCATTCCCTTCTGAATCAGATAAATCATAATGTCATCACGTGTGCAGATTGCGGTATCAATCGTTGCCGTACCTTCCATGATGAGTGTCTGGGCATTCCCAAGCCATACATCCGTTCCATGTGCAAGACCTGCAATCCGGATCAGATGAGAGAACGATGTCGGCTGGGCATCAATAACCATCTGCATGGCAAAATCCGTTCCGAATTCAGGCAGTCCAAGGCATCCAAGTTTCGTTCCTCCTATCTGGGAAGGTGTAATATTCAGGGAGGATGTATTTTCAAACAGACACATGACATTATGATCATCCAGCGGCACCATTTTCGGATCAAGTCCTGTACAGTCCTGCAGGAAACGGATCATCGTCGGATCATCATGTCCCAGTATATCAAGTTTGAGAAGATTATGATCAATCGAGTGATAATCATAATGTGTTGTAACTGTTGCTGTTGTCATATCATTTGCCGGATGCTGCACCGGCGTAAAGGAATTGATATCTTCTCCTACCGGGAGCACAATAATTCCGCCGGGATGCTGCCCCGTACCTCTTCTGACTCCCACCAGCCCCTGCAAAATACGATTGATTTCACACTTTCTTTTTCCCTGATCCAGTGCATCGTAATATTTCTTGACATACCCATATGCCGTTTTATCTGCCAGACCCGCAATCGTACCGGCGCGGAAAGTCTGTCCATACCCGAAAATAACCTCTGTATACTTATGTGCCTTACTCTGATATTCTCCGGAAAAATTCAAATCAATATCAGGCTCTTTATCCCCTTTAAATCCCAGAAACGTTTCAAAAGGAATATCAAATCCGTCCTTTTCCATCATGTGTCCGCATTTTGGACAGCGCTTATCCGGCATGTCACATCCTGACTTCCCCGCATAAGCCTTTACATCTTCCGAATCAAAATCGCTGTAATGACACTTGGGACATACATAGTGCGGGCTCAGTGAATTTACTTCGGTAATCCCGGAAGTAAATGCAACAAAGGATGATCCGACAGAGCCTCGTGAACCTACCAGATAACCATCTTCATTGGATTTCCATACCAGTTTCTGCGCAATGATATACATAACCGCAAATCCGTTGGAAATAATGGAATGCAGTTCCTTTTCCAGTCGTTCCTCCACGATAGACGGCAGATTCTCCCCATAAATTTCGTGTGCCCTGTCATAACAGATTCTCGTCAGAATCTTATCGCTGTCCGGAATGACGGGTGCGCATTTATCCGGTCTGACCGGTGAAATGCTGTCGCACATTTCCATAATTTTACGTGTATTGGTAACACAGATTTCCTTTGCTTTATCTGTTCCCAGATAATCAAATTCCTTGAGCATTTCTTGCGTGGTACGCAAATAAAGAGGAGCCGGTGCTTCATCATCAAACCCTCTTCCCGCCTGAATGATCTGTCGGTATATCTGATCTTCCGGGTTCAGAAAATGCACATCACAGGTTGCCACGACCGGTTTGCGAAACTGTTCGCCAAGCGTGCAGATGCGGCGGTTGATGTCTCTGATATCATCATCCGAATGAATATCATCATATCGGTCCGAATCCACCATAAAATGATTATTTCCAACCGGCTGAATTTCCAGATAGTCATAAAAATTCACCAGTCTTGCAATCTCCTGTTCAGGTCTGTCTTCTACCACCGCCCCGTACAGTTCCCCCGCGCAACAGGCACTCCCGATAATCAAGCCTTCCCGATACTTAAGCAGCTCACTCTTTGGAATCAGGGGAAAACGCTGAAAGTAATCCAGATGTGATTTACTTATAAGCGTATACAAATGAACTCTTCCCAGTGTATTTTTCGCCAGAATAATACAATGATGCGGCCGCAGGTGTCTGACCATTTGCGGCGTAGATATGCCCAGCGCATTTACCTGCGTCAGATTCGTGACATTTTTTTCCTGCATCATCGGTACAAATTTCAAAAAAATAAGTGCCGTACATTCTGCATCATCTACCGCGCGGTGATGATGTTCCAATGAAATATTAAGTGTTTTGGCTACCGCATCAAGTGTATGCTTAGCCTGAAGTGGAAAGAAAACACGTGATATTCCAAGTGTATCCACTGAAGTAAATTCAGTCTCAATTCCCATTTCCTTACAGTTCTGATTGATAAAACTCATATCAAAACTGACATTGTGTCCGACAAGAACACAGTCCTGACAAAAAGAAAGAAATTTCGGGATGATTTCATCCCTTACAGGTGCCTGCATGACCATCTCATCGGTAATACTGGTCAGTTTCTCAATTCGAAACGGAATAGGGACTTCCGGATTGACAAATTCAGAAAAACGATCAATGATTTTTCCATTTTGTACCTTTACCGCACCAATTTCAATAATACGGTTCTTGAGCGGGGAAAATCCTGTTGTCTCAATATCAAAAACAACAAAGGTTGATTCCGTAAGGCTTTGCCCCTTATCATGCAGAACGATTTCCTTCAGATCATCCACCAGATATGCTTCCACACCAAGTATCAGCTTAAAAAAATCCTGTCTGTCCGGATTTTTTACGCCTTCTTCCTTCCGTTTTGCAGCTTCCTGGCCCCACAGATCGTCCCATACATGATTCGCATCTGTCAATGCCTGGATCACTCCGTGATCTGTAATGGCGATTCCGGGCATCCCCCATTTATAGGCCTGCTTAACAATATCTTTTACCTCAGACACACCATCCATATCGCTCATCTTGGTATGACAGTGCAGTTCTACCCGTTTGATCTCACTGTTATCCAGGCGTTTGACCGTAAAATCAGCAGCCTTTCGAATTCCCGCAACAGAACCGATCGTCAGTTCATGATCAAACTTATCCACCATGGTGATTCCTTTTAATTTAATAAAAGCACCAGGCTTTATTTCTTTTTCCAGATCCGGAACCTGCTCATTATGTGTGAACATTTTGACGGTAATTGTATCGGTAAAATCGGTTACGTCAAATATCAGAATGGTCTTTTCATTCCGAATCTCACGCTTATCATACACAATAATCTTGCCATGTATGCAAACTTCACCCATTTCCCCTGCAATATCTGCGATCTGCATGGGTTCTTCATCAAAATCTCTTCCATATATAATGTTGGGATCATCCGATTTCTTAAAACCTCCGAAATCGCGGCCTCCCCATTTGCCTTTGTTCTTAAACATACTGCTTTTGAATCCGCTTCCCGTATTCCCACTGGATGCATTTCCAATCGAAGGTACTGACGTAACCGGCTTTTTTTCTTCCTTTTCCTGTTTGCGTTTTTCCTTCTGCACTTCTTTTGCCTGTTCCGCAGCTTCCATTTTTGCAGAAACTCTGGCTGATTCCTTACTGTAATCCGGTTCTGTTTCTTCTTTCTTCTTCGCTTTTTTGAACGAAGTCCGAATGGATAATGCAAAACCACATCGCTCATTCAGAATCTTGCTCAAAATAGTAACAATCTCATCTGCTTTACTCATACTTACAACGGAGTCTTCCAGGATCAGTTCCATACAATCCGTATCCGGGTAGCAAAATTCAGCATTTTTCAAAATCGTATATTCAATCGGGCTGTATTCCCTGAATTCCTGCAAAATACTTTCCTGATAGATCTCCATCAGATTTTCAGGCGTATATTGTGCAGAAAGATGAAACCGCTCATATACTTTTACTGTCAGATTCGCGGTTCCAAAGAACTGTTTCTTAATTTCATTTTCCACTTTCCAGACATCTTCTTTGTCAATCAGCCGATTACTGGACAGGTAAATACGGATAAAGTCCTGTTTTCTAGTCGTTGAAACCTTATCAACAGTCACTTCCTCCATTAATTCCTGCATATGTCTGTCCAACCGCAAAGCGGGAAATACATCAAAAAAAGCTTTTGCCATCTGTTCCGGAACCCCTTACTTTTGTTTTATGCTTTCCAGTGATCCAGTTCATCCTTCAGTACAGAAAGAAGCTGATCTTCCGGAATCTTGCGAATGATTTCTCCATGGCTGATCAAAAGGCCTTCGCCATCGCCTCCTGCAATTCCAATATCTGCTTCACGCGCTTCGCCAGGACCATTAACCGCACACCCCATAACAGCCACCTTAATGTCCAGCGGATACTCCTGTACCATCGTTTCTACCTGACTGGCAAGACCGATCAGATCAATTCTGGTTCTGCCGCAGGTAGGACAGGCGATCACTTCAATCCCGCCCTTTCGAAGGCCAAGTGTTTTTAATATCAGTTTTGCAGTTTTAATTTCTTCAACCGGATCTCCGGAAAGCGATACCCTGATCGTATCTCCGATCCCTTCATTAAGAATAATTCCCAGTCCGACCGATGATTTGATATTACCGCCGTATACCGTTCCTGCTTCTGTTATTCCTACATGAAGCGGATAGTCAGTTTTTTCAGCCAGAAGTTCATGTGCCTTTACACATAACATTACATTGGAGGATTTGATACTGATGACCATATTGTCATAACCGCAGTCTTCCACAATATGAACCTTATCAAGTGCGCTTTCAACCAGTCCCTGCGCCGTTACTCCGCCGTATTTTTCCAAAAGATCCTTTTCCAGTGATCCGCTGTTGACACCCACCCGAATCGGAATATTCCGCTCTCTTGCGGCTGATACAACAGCTTCAATTTTATCTCTTGAGCCGATATTTCCGGGATTGATTCTTATTTTATCTGCACCGTTTTGAATTGCAGCAATTGCCATCCTGTAATCAAAATGAATATCTGCAACAAGAGGTATGTGAATCTGTTTCTTAATCTGCCCGATCGCCTCTGCTGCTTCCTGTGTCGGACAGGTACAGCGCACGATATCACAACCTGCCTTTTCCAGCCGCAGAATCTGTCTGACGCAGCCCTCTACATCTTCCGTTCTGGTATTGGTCATTGACTGAATCAAAACCGGATTTCCGCCTCCGATTATTTTATTGCCTATCTGAACCGTCTTTGTATGATCTCTGTATGCCATATTTTCCCCCATTCCGCACCCGAAACATGTCTGTTCTTCCCGTTCAAAGGTGCCATGTTACTTCAAAAATTTGGTAATATCATTAAACATTACAAATACCATCAGTACCATTAGTGCAACCATTCCTGCCAGATGTACCAGTCCTTCTTTTTCGGGCGGGACCGGTTTTCCTCTTATTACTTCGAGCAGCAGAAACACCAGCCTGCCTCCATCAAGAGCCGGAATCGGCAGAAGATTCATCACCCCAAGATTGACCGATAACAAAAGTGCCAGATCGAGCATCGTCAGTACCACAGAAGGGAGTCCATATGGTTTTGCCTCTTCATATGTATCGTCGACCATTTTGACCATCCCGACAGGACCAGATATGCTGTCTTTGCCAAGTTTTCCCTCTACCAGCATGATCAGACTTTTATAGGTTGCTTTCAGATAATATTCTACCGTATAGCCGGCATATGGAATGATTTTCGCTCCGGTTACTTTTCCAGCTTTACCGATATACACTCCCATATAATATCTTTTATCTTTATCACTGTATTTCGGAGTCAGCTTCGTTTCATATTGGCTTTCTCCCCGTTGATATACAAGATCAAGTGCATTTCCATCACTGTTTAGCTGTGAGATCAGCGTTGCTTCCTGCGCCATATGAGTCGTTTCGCCGTTCATGGACAGAATCGTATCTCCCTGCTGAAGGCCGGCTTCCTGTGCCGCTGAATGATCCATCACTTCAGAAACAACCGGAAAATCCCATACAGAAAATCCCGTTACAACAAGTGCCATCAGATATGCTGTCAGGAAATTAAAGAAAGGTCCCGCAAGAACCGTTGCAATTCTGGACCAGACCTTTGCCTTCTGAAAAGAATGTTCATCCTGCGTTCCTTTTTCTTCCTGCAGACCATCCATACCGTCAAATATACAGGCACCGCCAATCGGCAAAAGCCGTATGGTATAAAGTGTCTCGCCTTTTTGCTTTTTAAACAGTTCAGGACCCATTCCGACGGAAAACTCATTTACCCGTATTCCGTTTGCCTTTGCAATCAGAAAGTGTCCTCCCTCATGAGAAATCACCAGCACCCCGAAAATAATAAAAAAAATAATAATACTGATAATCAAATCTGATCCTTTCTTCCAAATAACCTGAATGCAATATACTTTAATAGTTTTTGGACTGCAGGTACTCATAGGTTTCCTGTTCTGACCCAAGAATTTGTTCCATATCCGGATTATCTATCGTTTGATGATGTTCCATCGCATCCAGAATCATATCATAAATTTCCAGAAAGCGAATCTTTCCTGAAAGAAAATGCTGTACTGCCATTTCATTTGCCGCATTCAATACTGTTGGCATACTGCCGCCAACCCGTGCTGCCTGATATGCAAGGTCAAGTCCTTTAAACGTATCCGTGTCTGGTTTTTCAAAAGTAATACTGCCAAGTTTCCAGAAATCAAGGCGCTCTTCTGTCATTGGCATACGATCCGGATAAAAAAGTGCATACTGAATCGGTAGTTTCATATCCGGTATGCCAAGCTGCGCAATTACTGCGCCATCACAATACTGAACCATAGAATGAATGATGCTTTGCGGCTGAACAACGACCTGAATCTGGTCCAGTCTGACATCAAACAGCCATCTTGCCTCCATTACTTCCAGCCCTTTATTGACAAGCGATGCGGAATCAATTGTCACTTTCGGTCCCATTGACCAGTTCGGATGGTTTAATGCCTCTTTCACCGTAATTGACTCAAGCTGCTGCCTGCTCATTCCGCGGAAAGGACCTCCGGAGGCTGTCAGCAGAATTTTTTCAAGCTTTCTTTGGGGTTCTCCGTTTAGTGATTGAAAAATTGCACTGTGCTCACTGTCTACCGGAAGAATTTTCACTTTATGCTCTGCCGCAAGCGGCATAATCAGATGCCCTGCGGTCACAAGTGTTTCCTTATTGGCAAGCGCAATATCTTTTCCACTTTTTATCGCTGCAATTGTCGGCCGAATTCCGATCATCCCCACAACTGCAGTTAATACCGTGTCTGCCTGCGAAACGGTAACCAGTTCCATCAAGCCTTCCATACCCGCATATACTTTAACCGGAAGATCTGCAACTTTTACTTTGAGTTCCTGCGCTGCGGCAGGATCAAACATTGCCGCATATTGCGGATGAAATTCCCGGATCTGCTGTTCCAGCAAGGAAACATTTCTGTTTGCGGCCAGTCCGATAATTTCAAGTTCCGCATTATTTCTCACAACATCAAGTGTCTGTGTTCCAATTGATCCTGTTGAACCCAAAAGGATGATTTTTCTTCCCATTTATGATTCTCTCCGTTTCTGTCTGTTTGTACCCCGTTACAGGATATTCTCATTTTATCAGTATTGATGCAAAGATGCCGATGCATTTTGCACCGGCATGATAATTTTCAGATGAACATATCGTAATTATTTTCCCCAAAAGATATGAAAGGACCGTCTTATTTGATAAAAAATACTGCAAGCAGATAAACCATCGGCGTAACAAAAATAACACTGTCGAATCGGTCCATGATTCCGCCATGCCCGGGAATCAGATTCCCGTAATCTTTAATCTGATGATCTCTTTTAATCCCCGATGCTGCCAGATCTCCAATTTGAGAAATCACACCTGCAACCAGGGTAATAATCATAAACATCCAGATCATATCCGGATTATGAGTAGCCGCATTGGACAACACGGTACCAAATATGGCGCCGGCCGCTACTGACCCTACAACACCACCGATTGCACCTTCTACTGTTTTCTTCGGTGAAAGTTTGGGGCAAAGCTTATGCCTGCCGAATGCACGTCCTGCAAGATATGCAAAAGTATCACATATCCATGCGACAAACGGTACCCAGACAATATATTGTCCGTAGTTTCCGATTCGAAGCAGATAGATAAAAGATAACATAACCGGTGCATACAAAAAAGAAAAAATTACTGCCATAGCCTGCTGCGCCTGATATTTTGGGAAAGTAAGAACATATACAATCATAACCGCAAAGAAAACAAACAGAATGGAAATTCCGAAAAAGCGAATGTCTCTTCCCATAAAAAGCATCAGACCATAATGAAGTATGATGCCAATATAACCTGCCATTTCGATCCCACTGCATTTTTTCCCTGCCTGATGCACCCCTGTTGCACGCATCAGTTCAAAATAAGCGATCATCGACAGTATCAGTAAAACCGCTGCCATAACATAACCACCGCATAAAAGTACCACAAGAAGGATCACACCGATTGCTATACTGCTCATTACTCTTGTTTTCAAATCACATTACCATCCCGGAATTATTCTTTGTCATCCTGTTCCAATCCGCCATATTTCCGGTCACGCCTTCCATATGCTGCAATTGCTTTTTCAAGTTCTGCTTTATTAAAATCAGGCCATGCAATGTCTGTATAATAAAACTCAGTATAGGCACACTGCCAAAGCAGGAAATTGGATATCCGCTGCTCTCCGCATGTTCTGATGAGCAGATCAGGATCCGGAAGATATGCCGTATCCAGTTCCTGTTCAATTGATGCTTCTGTAATCGCATCCGGAAGAAGCTTGCCAGAAACGCATTTTTCTGCCACTTTCCGAACAGCACGCGTAATTTCATCTCTGCTGCCGTAATTTATGGCAATTGTAAAGGTAAGTCCCGTATTGCCAGCCGTCGTTTCTTCCAGATCCTGTATTGCCTTCTGAATATCAGCTGAAAGTCTGGATTTTTCACCAATTACCCGGCATCGTACGTTATTTTTCATAGACTTTTTGATACTGGTCTTCAGATAGTTCTGAAGAAGTGTCATAAGCGCAGAAACTTCTTTTTCCGGTCTGTTCCAGTTTTCTGTAGAAAAAGCATACACCGTCAGATATTTGATTCCAAGATCCCTTGCATCTACCAGAATATCTTCTACTGCTTTTGCTCCCTGCAGGTGTCCATAGTTTCTGGGCATTCCTTTTGCTTTTGCCCATCTGCCATTGCCATCCAGAATAATTGCAACATGTGCGGGAATTCTTTTTTCATCTGCCATAATTTCAGACCTTCATGATCTCTTTTGATTTTTCTTCTACCGCTGCATCCATTTCCTTAACATACTTATCTGTAAGTTTCTGCAGTTCATCTTCCAGTTCACTGATTTCATCTTCCGAAACATCAGATCCCTTCAGTTTCTTAAATTCATCATTGCCGTCACGACGAATATTCCGAACCGCAATCTTTGCATCCTCGCCTTTTTTCTTAATATCTTTTGCCAGCTGTTTTCTGCGCTCTTCAGTCAGTTCCGGAAATACCAGACGAATCATTGTGCCATCGTTTGAAGGGGTAATTCCAACGTCCGATGCCAGAATTGCCTTTTCAACTTCTTTGAGTAAACTCTTATCCCACGGTACGATCTGAATGATTCTTGCTTCCGGTACGGATAAATTGCCAACCTGCTGAATCGGAGTCGGTGTTCCATAGTAGTCAACACGGAGCTTATCCAGTACATGCGGATTTGCTCTGCCTGCACGAATTGCAGAAAGATCTTCACATAAAAAATCAAAAGCCTTTTTCATTTTTTCTTCATATGTCTTTAATTTATCGTTCATAGTATACCTCTCTTCAGACGGGTGTCTTCAATCTGTTGTAACCGTTGTTCCGTTAAAGTTACCGGTAGCTGCTTTCACAATACTGTCTTCTTCCTGAAGTGCAAATACACGCATCGGCATGCGATTGTCTCTTGCCAGAATAGAGGCAGTCATATCTACTACCTGCAGATTTCTGCTGATTACTTCATCAATCGTAATCTGATCATACCGTTTTGCTTCAGGATTTTGGGCAGGATCACTGTCATATACCCCGTCAATTGCCTTCGCAAGAAGAATCACATCTGCCTCGACCTCAACCGCCCGCAGTACAACTCCCGTATCTGTTGAGAAATAGGGATGTCCTGTACCGCCTGCAAAAAAAACAACCATATTTTTGGCAAAGTATTTATTTGCTCTGTCCTTTGAAAAAAGCTTGGTAAAAGCGCCGCATTCAAAAGGTGTCAGAATATTGGTCATCATGCCTTCACTGCGGAAGATTTCTGATACATAAATGCAGTTCATAACCGTAGCCAACATGCCAATCTGATCTGCCTTGACTCTGTCAATATTTTCGCTTGTACGGCCTCTCCAGAAGTTTCCGCCACCAATTACAATTCCAACCTCGGTACCCGCATCCATCAGCTGCTTTACCTGTAAAGCAACTTTCCGGACAGTCGGTTCGTCAAATCCGGTTTTCTTGTCACCTGCAAGAGCTTCTCCGCTCAGTTTTAATAAAATTCTCATTTTATACCTCATGCTGCAACTGTTTTTTATTCTCTGAAGCAGTTATTTTAGATTATACATAGAAACAATTCTTCTTAAATAAGATAGCGCTTCCAAATAACATATGCTTATTTCTTTCTCAATTCTTCAAAAAATGCAGAAGGATTTACTTCAGCGTATACCTGTGAACACATACCTTCAATCACAGCGCCATTATTGATCTGGACCGACTGGGACCTGATATTTCCCATAACAATTGCTGTTGTATCCAAAACAACCGGGCCATGTACATCAATATCACCCTTTATAGCTCCTGCAATCACTGCACTGTTGGCAAAAATGTTTCCGATAATGACTGTACTCTGCCCGATTTTTACAGAACCCTGACTGTGAATGTCTCCTGTGATTCTTGCTGATTCAGCATAAACTTCAGCAGCAGTAGAATCGCCTTCAACTTCTCCATTCACATTCATTTTGCCATATACTGTAACATTCCCGACAACTTTGCCAAGCAAATCAAGTGATCCGGTTGTCTGAATATCTCCATTAATTACCATTCCACCTGTTATTGATGCTGTTTCATCTGTTGCTGCCTGAAGTGTTTCCATCATATCATTACCCCCATGATTCTCTCTATTTTCTTCCTGAACCGGATCCACCCGATCTGCAGAATCTGCCTGCATAGCTTCAAGCGCACTGATTGCATCCTGAACCACTTCATCTCCTGCTTTTTCCTCTGTTTCTTCCTTCTCAAATGAAATACCAAATTCAGAAGTAAAATCATCCTGCACGGTATTTTCATAACTGCTCTGCGGTTCTTCTTCTGCTGCAGTTGTCTTCTCCTGTTGTGTCTCTGATACGAATTCGGAGTCAGAAATATTATCCTTTTCTTCCTGCTCTGTCTCGAAATTATCATTCAATTTGATATTGTCAAGGCGATTGAGCATACTGTCAAGATCCACTTCCTCAGCCATTCCTGATTCCTGTGTTTCCGAATGATTTTCAGCAGGACTCATTTCATCCTCATCCTTAGGTGAAATCGTATTCACTGCTGAGGACAGATCGCTTTTCAACTCTGAGAAAAAACCCATTTTATAATCCTCCCATTCATTTTGTATTCGTTAATTTATGATGTTGAACCGGTATTGTATCTTCTGTTACCGGAACGATCACTGTATTATCCATCTTCTGTATATATTCGATGATCTCTGGAAGTGCCTGTACAGTTGCTTCCTTATCAGATGCATCATGCATCAGGATCATTGCATCGGAATATGCTGATAAATTTTCTGTGACATTTTTAACCATTGTTGCAGCATCTACATCATCACCGCCATATATATTCCAGTCAAAATAAGTTACATTTTCGCGCCCCAGATAATCGATCAGATCCTGCATCTTAGCCTTCCCGACTGTATTGGAGCTTCCTCCCGGAAAGCGATAATATGTTGTCCAGACACCTGTCTGTTCAAAAAGAAAATCCTGCAATTTGTGCATATCTGCCTGAAAACTATCCAGAGAATCATATATCTGACTATAATTATGACTATAAGAATGCATACCAAGCGTATGTCCATCCTGCACAATTCTGCGATATATTCTCTGATATTCCATATCTGTCCTGCCAACTACAAAGAAAGTTGCCTTAACACCATATCTGTCCAGAACATCCAGAATGCGATCAGTCATTGTACTGGGGCCGTCATCAAATGTCAGATATACCCTTCGAATACCTGCACTGTCAGATTCTTCCGAATCAGCTTTCTGCACTGTACTGTCTGAGGATGAAGCATCTGCAGATATTTCCTTTGATGCACTGATATCTCCATACCTTGTCTGATATTGTGTCAGCTTATCCTGTACATTCTGCAGGCTGCTTATCATATGATTATAAAAGATCCCGCAAAAAATGCAGAAAACAACCAAAATAATGACTACCACAATACCAAACAATCGAAAAAATCCCCGATTTTCGTTCTTTCGATCAGGTGTGTTCTTTTTCACTGCAAAGGGATCATGCCCTTTCAGACTGTTTTTCTTTCTGCTGTCACGGTTGTTTCTGACCCCCGAATTTGAAGTCATTTATTTTCTCTCCCGTACTGAACCATTTTTTAGTATAACATATATTATGCCACACAAAAAGAAAATATTTACAATTAAAAAGCACCGGACAGAATCAATATCTGTCCGGCACCCCAATCCATTTTACACTATTCAAATTATTTTTTTCTGCGTCCGATATACCATCCGCAGAGAACTACCGCTGCCACAACTCCGGTACCTGCAAAGAGCGGAATATTGGAATGCTGCGAATTTGTCCCATCTGCTTCGGTATCTGAAGCAGATGCTGCTGTATCACTTTCTGAAGTCTGCACAGGCGCAGTTTCTTCTGTATCTGTGGATGATTCTCCTGTCGCTGCATCGGATACTGATGAAACCGCTGTAAGCTGTTCCGGTGCTGCTACCTCATAATCTGACCATACAGGAGCCGTCTGCGCTGCAGAAAGATCTGCCTGCCCCGCATAAGTATCAACTGTTATTGTATATTCGCTGGTTCCTTCCACATATACCGTTCCATCTGTTCCGACTACAGAAACCTTATTTCCCTGTGCATCCACAATGCTTCCTTCATTGTAAAGATTGGTCAATGTGCTGTCACCGGTAACCGTCCACTCTGAGGAAGAATCCACATACATGCTGCAGTATCCATCGCCACCATTTCCGGCATAGGTTTCATCATCCAGAACAGCACCTGTCAAAGAACTGGAATCCGTCATATAGAAATCAAGATCACTGATACTGTCCCAAATCACATCTCCGCTCATAACCTGACTGATTCCCGTAAAGTTACACTGTGATCCGTTTGCACCGCTGGTTCCCCAGCCTCTTTCATTTCCGTTTCCTGAAACGCGAAGAAAATATTCGCTGTCATCTGCTGTTGTTATTGTTACATCATTCAGCAAAATATCACATTCTGTATTGGTCGTATACAACACACCGCCATTTTCTGAATTCAGACTCCCACCGATCATATTAAAAGAGGAATTGCCAACTTCAGAATCACCTGACATACTTTGGTATAGAATCACTGACCAAGTTGAATCATTTTGATCCAGATCCTTCATATTACTTGTCAGATCAGAATCAAAGAGTCTGAGAAAATTTAATCCTTCTATGCATATTCCTTCCGATCCGTTTGCCGTAAGTTTTGCATCATTGACTGAGATATCCGCTGTACAATATATGGCGGGTGATCCTTCTCCGTTGGAAGTGTATGTTCCTCCATTTACAACCATAGTTCCACCGCCGCGATCACTTCTGATTGCTGCTGCAGATTCGCCCTGCGTTGTTGCTGTCACATCCCACGCGTAAAGTGTTCCTCCGCCTGCAACATGGATTCCACCTGAAGTATCCTGCCTGGTGTTAATTGTTGTTCCTGCAGCATACGTAACTCCCTTATCATATGAGAAAATTCCGGCACCACCTGCTGCATCGGTGTCAATGGTTCCGCCATTTACATAGGTTGTTCCATCTGTTGTTAAAAGTGCAGCGCCAACTCCATAAAAGCTTGCATTATCGCTTCCGGTACTATCTGCGCTCGTCCGAGTAACCGTCGGGTCATTCAGAACAACATTGGCTCCGTTCGCTACATGAATTGCATTTTCATCTGTTCCCGTAGATTTATAGCTTCCATTTTTTTCTGTTGTATCCGATGTAAAAGCTTTTGCTGCTGTCCATTCTGTTACCGCACTGCTTCCGCCTCCTGGTGCCTGCCCTCCAGGTTCGCCGCCTGTGGCAGCGCCCGCTGCATCTGGAGGTGTCTTGCTTGACATATCCTGTGAAATTTCAGTTGCAACGGAGTTCTCTGTTCCCGCAGCACTTTCTGCCGCAAATACAGTTCCGGTACAAGTCCCCCCGGTGATAGTTGCAGCAACAATCGTACCTATGGCTCCTGTCAGAACCTTTTTTATCCTATTTTTTTTCATTTTTTTCGTCCCTTCTGCTTTTTCCGTTTATCAGGTCTCCTGTGATAAATACAAAATAACATGTATGCCTAAAATAAACCTAAAAGACAGAATGGAAACAAAAAATTATGAATTCAGATATTCTTCCAATGAAATTCCCTGCGTCATTATGGCTTGTGCCGCATCTTTTCCGACATACCTGAAATGCCATGGTTCATATATTACCCCTGTAACAGTTTCTTTTCCCTGTGGGTATCTCAAAATAAATCCATACTTTGCGCAATTTGCAAAAAGCCACTTATATCCTGCTGTATTTTCCTGCGCAGTCGTAAGTGAAACAAAGGAACTGTCTGTAATATCCATTGCCAGACCCGTCTGATGTTCACTGTTACCTGGTCTTTCCACAACAGTTGCAGCATTTGCTTCTGCAGTTTCTCTGTCAAGCCCCTCTGCCAGATAATAATTTGTTTTACGTTTAAAAAGCAATGCCTGTTTGGAAGCATCTCTATATGCAGATACGATAGTAAGATTAACCCCCTGTGCCTTGGCATCACTGAGCATCTGTTTAACCACCGGTGCAATTTCGGAGCGCATCTGCCTGCCTGAGGAAACTATATCTAGCGGCGGAACAAAGTCTTTGGATAACAAATGATTTTTATTTACCAATATGAGTTTCCAATCACTTTGCATTTTCATAAGTGTAACGCCTGGAAGTATAACGCTTGCAATTCTTCCCTCTGCTTTGCCATAGGTAATATAATGCTGGTAGTATGCTGCCATATCTGATCCAAACGCACTGACAAGATCCGGATAATTGGACATATAAATCTGCACATTGAACTCCGCAGACGGCTGACGTCCTTCCGCTATCCCGTAAGTAATGAAATGTTTATACATTCCTGCAGTATCATTTCCGTATGTTGCTGCAACATCCGGATACAGCGTCGCATAAAAGGCCGCATCAAAAACCGGTGAATAATCAAATTCACTCTGAACAGCCGGACTTTTCTCCATTGCATATACATTTTCCTGTCCACCGGTCAATTCTAAAGACCATGTGTTAAACAAAAGCATTGATATAGCTGATAATGCAATAAATTCCCATAAATGAAGCTGTTTTCTCAATTCTTTCCCCTTATAAATAATATGATTTTACTAATTACATAACAGATAAAAAACGTTCGAATCTGATTCTATCATACTTCCCATAAAAAATCCCCTTTGCGGTATGCAACGCAAAGGGGATTAAGAAAAAATTAAATTTTAGAATCCTATATCAATAAAATCATTCTCTATTGGAATTTGAACATTAACGTCAGCACACGCAGACAGAACATGATGAAAATAACCCACATAACAGGGCTGACATCCTTTGCCTTCTTTGAAAATACCTTTACAATAACCCAACCCATAATTCCAAACATGATACCATTTGCAATAGAATAAGTCAGCGGCATCATCATCATTGCAAGATATGCGCCAAAGCTATCTGCAACATCTCCATCAAATCTGATTTTTGTTGCGCTTGACACCATCAGCATACCAACATACAAAAGCGCTGGAGCAGTTGCAAATCCTGGGATAGCCAGGAAGAATGGACTGAATACCAGTGAAACAAGGAACAGAATGCCTGTTGTAAGAGCTGTAAGTCCTGTGCGTCCGCCTGCTGCAACACCTGCACTTGACTCTACAAAGCTTGTGATTGTAGATGTTCCAAGACATGCGCCTGCAACTGTACCAATGGCATCAGACATGAATACTCTGCCAACACGCGGAAGGTTGCCATCTTTATCCAGAAGTCCTGCTTTATCAGCTACGCCAACTACGGTTCCTACCGTATCAAATAAATCAACAAAGAGGAAACTGAACATGATTGCTGTAAACTGAATCAGATGTTCTCCTGCCCATGCAAAATTAAAATGAAAAGCTGTATTTTTGATGCCGCTGAATTGAATGCCCTGTGAAAAATCAGGAAAGCAATTGCCTGCTGTATACCAGCCGGTCTTCTGTGCAATCATTCCAAGTATCCATGTTGCAATGATACCGATCAGAACTGCTCCCTGCACATTATAATGAGATAGAATTACAATAATCAAAAGACCAACAAAGCACAACACAACAGCTGCAGTACTGAAATCCCCCAGTCCAACCAGTGTAGCATCATTCTTTGTAACAATCCCTGCTCCCTGCAATCCAATAAATGCAACAAACAGACCGATTCCTGCAGAAATACCATATTTCAGATTCTGCGGAATACCATTGATGATCTGCTCCCGAAACTTAAATGCAGAAATGATAATGAAAATAATACCTTCCACAAAAACTGCTGTCAGGCAGATGGTAAAAGGATTGGCAACATCCTTAAGTTCTCCCAGGCATACCGTATATGCAAAATATGCATTCAGCCCCAGTCCTGCAGAAAGTGCAATCGGGTAATTAGCCAGAAAAGCCATGATAAACGTCGCGATTGCAGATGCAAGAGCGGTAGCGACAAATACACCGTTTGCATCCATTACATTCCCCAAAATACTTGGATTAACTGCCAGAATATAAGCCATTGCCAGGAAGGTTGTAATTCCGGCAACAATCTCAGTTTTGACAGTTGTCCCGTGTTCTTGTAACTTAAACATTTTCTCCAACATAGCGAACTCCTCCATTTGTTTGCTATAAAATATTTACACCGTTCTATATTCTAACAGTGCTCTGCAGCATTGTCCAATATCTTTTTATATAAATTATCATTTCCCCGTGTATCATTTTTTCTTCTGTAACAGAACAACTGTCTCAACGCTGCGTGTAAAGGGAAACATATCAACCGGTATTGCATGTTTCACTTCATAATCATGCTTTGTAATCAGTTCCAGATCATTTGCAAGCGAATCGGGACTGCAGGAAATATAAACGACTGTTTTCGGATTCAACCGGAACATCGCCTGTAAAAAGACAGGTGTCGAACCTGATCTCGGCGGATCCATAAATACAACATCAATTTTTTCTCCCGCATCTGCTACCTGCAGCATAAATCTGCTGGCATCGTTCTCGTAGAAGGTAATATTATTTATATTATTCCTCCTGGCATTTCCAATTGCATCCTGAACCGCATCATGATTTAATTCAACACCAATTACTTCTTTTGCAAAGGGGCTTGCTATAATCCCAATGGTGCCAACTCCGCAATAGCAATCAAGCACCCTTTCTTTTCCGGAAAGTCCTGCAAGCTCTATTGCCTTCTGATACAGTTTTTCTGTCTGAACCGGATTGACCTGATAAAAGGATTTCGGCGAAATTTTAAATTCCATTCCGCACATGGTATCAAAAATGTATCCCGGACCGTATATTGCTTTTTCACGATCACCCAATATCATATTGGTCTGCTTATCATTCACATTTAAAACTATTGTTGTAATTTCCGGATGTTTTTCTCGAAGTGCTTTTACAAAATTATTCTTGGAAGGCAATATCGGAGATGTCAGAACCAGAACAACCATGATCTGCCCGCTGATATGCCCAACACGAATCAGGACATGGCGAATCAGTCCATATCCGTTATCCTCATCAAACGTTTTGATCTTGAAGGATTTTAGCATTCCTCTGATTGTCTTGATAATATCGTCTGCTTTCTGATCTTCCAGCAGACATTCTTCTACCGGAACAACGTCATGTGTTCCTTCACGATAAATACCTGAAAGCGGATTTCCTTTTCTGTCATGTGTGAAAACTGCATGCACTTTGCATCTGTAATGCTCCGGTTCATCCATTCCGATAAACGATTCTACTGTACAATATGGAGCCAGCAGTTCCTGCACTCTCGCATGCTTTATCTTCAGCTGCTCTTCATATGGAACATCTATCATCTGACATGCGCCGCATTTTCTTGAAACAGGGCATCTGCTGCTCTTGTCAGTCTTGAATGTTTCGTTTCTTTTATCCGGTTTCCGGCTTGTTCCGATCCGTTTATTTTCTGTTCTGCCCGTACCGATCCGTTCTTCCGTCTTTCGGCTTGTTCCGATCCGTTTATTTTCTGTTCTGCTTGTTCCGATCCGTTCTTCCGTCTTTCGGCTTGTTCCGATCCGTTTATTTTCTATTCTGCTTGTACCGATCCGTTCTTCCGTCTTTCGGCTTGTTCCGATCCGTTTATTTTCTGTTCTGCTTGTTCCGATCCGTTCTTCCGTCATATTTGCACTTTTACTCTGCCATTTCCCGTTATCTGTTTTTTTTACCATATACGCATCACCTCATTTTTATGTTTCACATGTGCTAAGTCTCTGTTCATTCAGTTCATTTCCATTTATAAAAAGAAAACGCGGGTGTTCACTTCCGATATCACCGGACCGTGCAGCAACCCCGCGTGTCTATTTCATTTTTACGGAGGCAGCGTCTTCTGCCTCATAATCCTTGAATTTGATACCCTCAACATCTTTCAACAGATCACGTGCCCGTTCAATATCTGCTTTATTAATCCGAATTGTACAACAAATTTTATCACGCCCTGCCCGACCGGAAAATATTCTTTGCCAGATCGTTTTTTCCTGCCATTCCACATAATACGATACACGATGTTTTAAAAAAATCTCTTCCAGTTTTGTTTTGCTTTCCATACTGTATAGTGTACAAAAAGGAACCTCATTGTTAAAAACCTGATCTTCCTGCAGTATTGATGACATACCTGATAGCCTCCAAGCATTCTTCTGCTTATCTGCAAAGAACGCAACATTATTATACACGCATAAGCCGTATATAGCAATCTCTGTTTCTTTCTGTTGTCCTTAAAAAATTTATCCGCATGATTGTATTACAGCTTTATAATGAGACGCTTTTATATTGATTTATTCATGATATTATGATATATATTAATAAGAGACTAACTATTAAAAGTCAAGCTTAAAACACATATTTTCTGAGATAAAGTGCAGAAATGCATTTTATATAAAAGGACTGATCATATACAGCTCAAAGTACCTTGAAAATCGCATGACAAACAGA
>JAGOGF010000104.1 GCA_017996845.1 Butyrivibrio sp. | reverse complement strand
AGAAAGGGATTCGAACCCTTGCGCCCTTGCGGGCAAACGGTTTTCAAGACCGCCTCGTTATGACCGCTTCGATATCTCTCCGAGTCTGTTTCTCAGATTACTTCCAAGCACGCTTTGCTTTCGTTCGTTTTATTTGTCTTGCGCAGCGCAAGAACTATAATATCAAACCACCCCATTGATGTCAAGAACGAAATCGATTTTTTTTAAAAAAATTATTTCTTTTCTTTCAAACCCGCTCTGCGTGCGGATTCCTGAATTAAAAAATTTTCGGCTAAAATAATATCTTCCGGTGTTGTAATTTTAATATTAGTATATGAACCTTTAACTAATCTGATTTTGATATCTGAAAAAGTTTCTACAACCATTGCATCATCTGTAATATTTACTCCCTGTCGGAGCAAAGCATTCTCCTGCAAGATCAGACGATCATACAATTCTCTGATCATAGCATATTGGAATACCTGCGGCGTCTGTATCATCCATACACTTTTTCGATCAGGAGTCTGTACTGCAAAGCCTTCTGTATCTGCTATTTTTATTGTATCCTTTACTGGCATTCCTACTACACAGGCTTGGTATTGTAAGACTTCTTCATATACCCTGTGTAATATATCATCCGAGATACATGGTCTGGCTCCATCATGTATAAAAACATAGTCTGTTTCAGGATTCACCGCATGCAGACCGTTGCAGACCGAATGATAACGCTGACTGCCGCCTTCGACAATATTTTTCACTTTATAAAATCCATATTTTTCAATAATTTCTCCACGACAATATGCAATATCACCAGGAGACACTACCAGAATAATTTCATCTATAAAACTGTCTTGAAATGTTCGCAGTGCGTAATAAATAAGTGGCTTCCCCCTGACAGTCATATACTGTTTGGGAATATCAGCCTGCATCCGGCTGCCTTTACCTGCTGCCAGAATAATTGCTGCAGTCTTCATGTATACTCCTTTTTGTACGGAAAAGTTGCTGCCATGTGTTTGCTTTTAAGGCTGATTCGCATGAAACCTCCGCTCTCTGTCTCCAAGCGGAAGGTTGGGTACTGCATTCAGATCAAGTCCGCTCCGTACCCCATTCAAATATTCATAATAGCCTGCTGTACCGATCATTGCAGCATTATCTGTACACAACACAGGCGATGGGCGGTAAAATTTTACCCCCTCATTTTCACATGCATGCTGCATGGTTGTGCGAAGTGCAGAATTGGATGCTACTCCCCCAGCAATCGCAAGCTTATCATATCCGAATTCTTTTACCGCACGCATCGAATGTTCTACGAGGACATCCACTACTGCTTTCTGAAAAGATGCCGCAAGATCGGGTTTATTAATTTCCTGCCCCTGCATTTTGCTCTGATTAATATAATTCAGGACTGCAGACTTTAATCCGCTGAAACTGAAATCATAAGCTGCATCTTGAATTTTGACACGTGGAAACTGAATTGCATCCGGATTTCCTTCTCTGGATGCAAGATCAATTTTCGGCCCTCCAGGGTAACCCAGTCCAATTGCTCTTGCAACTTTGTCAAAAGCTTCCCCTGCCGCATCATCACGGGTCTGACCTATAATTTCGTATTGGCCATAATCTTTTACTACCACCAGATGTGAATGTCCTCCGGAAACCACAAGACATACAAATGGCGGTTTCAGATCCTTATTTTCAATATAATTCGCACTGATATGTCCCTCTATATGGTGTACCCCAATAAGCGGTATTCCTGTTGCAAAGCTAAGTGCCTTTGCTTCTGAAACTCCTACCAGAAGAGCTCCCACCAACCCCGGTCCGTATGTTACCGCAATTGCGTCCATATCCTGCAATTTTCTGCCTGCTTCATGAAGCGCAGACTCAATACAATAATTTATTTTTTCAATATGTTTACGCGATGCAATCTCCGGAACAACCCCTCCATATAATGTATGAAGTGCAATTTGAGAAGAAATGACATTTGAAAGGACTTCCCTTCCGTTTCTTACAACTGCAGCAGCCGTTTCATCACAGGAGCTTTCTATCGCGAGAATTTCCACATTTTTCTGTGCGTTTCCGCCATCACCTGTATCTTCATTTTTTTCTGTATGCACCGACATAAAAATAACACCATCATCATCTGTTTTTTGATCAATATTCATCATTATTTCTTCCATCTCATTCAATTCATCACAAAATTACGCATCAACAATTATTATCAGTATTTCGTATTGTTCATGCTCCGCCTGACGAAGCTGCAGAAGACATTCCATCCTTTGGTTTGACTGTCCATCCAAGAATTTTCCATCTGCCGTCTTCATCTTTACGTAATATAAATACATAGTTGATTGTTGACATTTCTGTATTCTGTCTCATGGCAAAAAGGCAGTTGATACTTGCACATTCTTTCCCGTCAATCTTTTTATATATAATATTTGATTTATCATCCACAACATAATTCTGTACGGTATAAAAATCATTTTTCTTTTGCTGTACTTCATTTTTCAGTTTCTTTTCATAGTCATCCTGTTTGGCAATCAGCTCCGGATCGTACAGTTTTTCCAACTGTGAAGCCATCTGTGAAAATTCCGCATCGGTATATGTTTCTCCATATAATGCTTTTGTAATTCTTCCGAAAAGACTGATCACATCCCGATCTGAATTTGGGTAGCTATCATCCAGATTCATTGTTGTCAGTTGCTGCACTTCTGTCAGAAGAGAGGTTTCTTCATTCGATTGTTTTTTTCCATCTCTGACAATCAATGCCATATAGATTCCCAAAACCACAATTGCTCCTAATACAACCATCAGAACCGTTTTTGCTGTTTCCCCTGCATTACTTTTTTTATTTGCCATATCCGCCTCAGCTTTCCTGGAAATTCAAAGTAATCATGCGACCATCCCTCGCAGCTGTTGTATGAGAGAAAATTTTCTTTGTATCAACCATGAATTCATTTGGATTAACAAGAGACGGGCTGTAATGAGTCAGCCAAAGCTGGGAAACATGTGCCTTTCTGGCAAGTTCCGCAGCTTCATAAAAAGTCATATGTTTGTATTCCTTTGCTTTGACTTTTTTATCCGGCTCACCATACATTCCCTCACAAATAAAAAGATCAGCGCCTTCCGCGTTTCGAACAATACTTTCTGTTGGTCTGGTATCTGTTGTATAGGTCAGATGAATGCCTTTTCTGGGTTCTCCCAGTACCATGTCCGGGGTATATACTCTCCCATCAGGAGAAAAAATTGTCTCTCCTTTTTGAAGCCTGTTCCAGTACTGTCTGTCGATTTGCTTCTTCACAGCTTCCTCAACGTTGAATTTGCCTGTTCTGGACAAAAAGATACTGTATCCGTAACAAATTACATTATGATTCACTTTGAATGCTTTAATGGAAAAATCAGGCATGTCCTGGGGATTAATCGTTTCTTCTGCATCTTCCAGTTCATGAAACAAAATTGGAAAGGGTAATTCCGGTGCAATTACACGAAGCGCATTTACAACTCTTTCGAGTCCCTTCGGTCCGATCAGAAGAAGCGGTTCCGTTCGCTCAGCATTTCCCATCGTAAGAAGCATGCCGGGTAATCCGCTGATATGATCCGCATGATAATGTGTAAAACAGATAATATCAATCGGTTTGGGACTCCACCCGGTCTTCCGCATGGCAATCTGAGTAGCCTCCCCGCAATCGATCAGAATACTCTTTCCATTATAACGAACCATCAGGGAAGTCAGAAATCGTTGGGGAAGCGGCATCATACCACCGGTCCCAAGTAAACAAACATCTATCATATCATCTTTATCCTATCTGCAATTAATATTATAATTGTTACCGCAGCCAATATATAACTGCATCTTCTTTGGGACTTTCATAAAATCCAGGTCTGATACCTTCTGATCGAAATCCCACATGTTCATAGAGTGATCTTGCCGGAAGGTTGCCTGCACGTACTTCCAATGTGTAGGCTGATATTCCGATCCCTCTGCCGCGTTCCAGAAGCTGATGAAGCATTTTGCCTGCCGCACCCTCTCTTCTGCTGTCTGTACAAACGGACACGTTGGTGATTTCACCTTCTCCCGAAATATTCTGCACTCCGCATAATCCTATAATACGCCCTGCTTTTTCTGCGATCAGATAAATGGTATTATCCTGCGCCTGCGCATCCAGAATCTGTTTTTCTGTCCATGCCTCTTTGCCAAGATATTCCTGTTCCAGTAATGCTGCATCAGGTACATCTTGAGCTCTCATTTCACGGACAAATATTCTGTCCGGTATTTTTTTCTCTTCTGCCGCATCCGTTCCATAATTATGAATTGCAGATCGTTCCGCCTGAGATGTCCTTAAATATTCCGGTGCAAATTCCAATGCACGCACAATTCTGCCATTCAGGTAATACTGTTCCGCAAGAGCTGCAATTGCTGCAGCATTCTGGCGATCCTGATGAATTGGTGCTATGGTATAAGGTACCTTGATCAGATGTTCCAGTCTGTCCCGATAGACCGGTATTGCATCTCCCAGAAAAACTGCCGGGACACCCCTCTGATTCAGATATTCTGCCATCTCCTCTATAGAAATAGCGCATTGTTCATGCAGAATTTGCATATCAAATATCTGTTCCATATCTGTTTCGTTCACTTTTTGCGGAACAAAAGTATATGCACCTGTGTATATCTGCCCGCGTCTTGCATCCATCATGGGACAGATTATCCTCTCACAGCCATATAGATTATAAGCCAGCCCATCTACGGTAGGAACCGGTATGATCGGCTTGTCCAAAGCAAGCCCCAGACCTTTCGCCGTTGCAGATCCGATCCGTAACCCTGTAAAAGAGCCCGGTCCTGCAGCAATTGCTATCGCATCAATTGATTGCAGATCAAGTTCGATCATCTGACATATGGTCTGCATCATTGGCATCAGTGTCTGTGAGTGAGTCGTTTTATATTGAATTGAGAACTGTGCAATCAGTCTGCTGTCTTCTGAAACAGCAATACTTGCAACCAGTCCTGATGTATCGAGTGCCAGTATTTTCATAAAAAGCATCAGCCTTTCTCATATCGTTTCCTAGTATCTTGTCATGGTAATCAGTCGATAGTCTGTCCCTTTTGCAAGATTTTTTTCAATCCGAATTTCTGTATAATGTTCCGGCAGAATATCTTCAATCAGATCCGCCCATTCAATAAAGCAAACCCCATTCCCGTAAAAATAGTCCTCATAACCGATTTCATCCATCTCGCTTACATCACCGATCCGATAAACATCAAAATGATAAAAGGGCAGTCTGCCATCCTCATAAACCTGTAAAATAGTAAATGTCGGACTGTTCACAATCCCTTTTATTCCAATTCCCCCGGCAACCCCCTGGGTCAGAACCGTTTTCCCAACGCCAAGATCTCCGACAAGTGTATAAACCATGCCGGGCTTTGCCTGTTCTCCTATTCTCTTCCCCAGCTCATAGGTATCTTCCCTGCTGCCGGATTCTATTCTTGTTGATTCTCTCATGCTTCATCCTGAAGTCTCTGAACCATTTTCCAGAGCGCCTTTGCACTGTTAAAGTTCTGCGGTACAATTTCTGATGCCGGAATGGAGATATCAAATTCATCATTCAGGGAACCGATGATCTGCAAAATATCAAATGAATCCAGAATTCCCCCATCTATCAGATCCATTGTATTCTCAAAATCTATATCTTCTTTTATTTCTTCCAATAATTCTATCAGCCGTTCCATAATCATTCATCCTTCCTTTTTCAATTTCTCAGGGTTGCTGTGTCATATTCAGGACGCTTGTTTCTAAAGCCTTTCGCGCAATCGATACTTGTCCCTGTCCACTTTCATCCACACTATACAGCAAAATTTCAGGCATGGTTCTGCTCAAAAACAGATAAATCCCCTCAGTTACAGAATATGCTCCCATATTGCAAAATGCAAGAATATCTCCATATGCAAGATTTGAAAAGGGAGTCTGCCTGGTCAGAACATCTGCTGTTGTACAAAGGCTTCCGCACAATGCCCAATTTTCCTGCCTGTTATTTTCTGCTGTTTTCTGCACAGGTTTCAAATGCCTGATAATCGGGTTTTTCATACCCATTATCTGTCCAAGATATGTTACATGATTCATTCCACCATCCAGAATACTGTATGAAATTCCCTCATTTTTTTTCTGATCAACAACTTTAGTCAGATAATATCCGCATTCAGCACTGAAAAAACGTCCCATTTCAACTGTCAGTTCTGACCATGTCGCAGCATCCTTAAGTGCTTCCGCAAGTTCCCTGAGTGGGCGAAGTGTATCAGAAAAATCCTCTCCCGTAAAATATGGGACCGGAAGTCCAGGCCCATATTCCAGCTTTTTCAGGGAAACGCCATACTGCATATGAATCTGTTCAAACAATTCTTTGAGCATCTGCAATTCTTTTTGCTGCTGTTCAATTTTTTTGCGCTGTGTTCCTGCAAAAAAGTGAATGCCTTCTATTTGCAGATTCCGGAATTGATCCTTATGAGAAAAGACAAAAAACAGATCTTCTCTGGACATGCCAAATTGACTGCCAGCATTCAGACGAAGCAATACCGGAAGCATAGTATCACGTTTTGCCGCTTCCATCTGCAAAAGTTCTGCCTGATGTATGGACTCCGCAGTATAAATACCTGCCTGTATTTCCACTGCATCTGCAATATCCTCTGTTCCCTTATACACGCCTGAATAAACAATTTTCCGCCCTTGAACGTGATGCTTCCTGCATATATCCAGTTCTCCGGGTGAGCATACTTCCAAATGTTCTATTTCACCTGGCATTTCTGTAATCAGAAAAGGATTCGCTTTAATGGAATAGCAAAGGTGAACTTTATCCCCTACTATATTTTTGATTTCGTTTATTCTTGTTTTGAATTTCTTTGTATCAAATATATAAACAGGTGTTCCATATATTTCTGCAATTTTCTGCAATTCTTCGTCCGTCATTCTGCTTACCTCTTCTGCTTATTGCCCTCCAGATAGATATCCATCAGCTGTTTTCTGTCAATTTTTCCGTTTTTATTCAGCGGCATCTCGTCCAGCATATGCAAACTGTTAGGCAGCATAAACGGTGGAAGACTCTCTCTGAGTTCTTTCAAAAGTTCCTTTCCATCACAAATTCCTGTACAAAACAGTACAATTCGCTTTTTTGCGGTATCATAGATACAACAGGCTCTTGTGACACCATCTTCTGACATTGCTGCAGTCTCAATTTCACCAAGTTCGATCCGATGTCCAAGATGTTTGATTTGGAAATCTTTTCTTGATACATAAATCAAATTTCCTGCAGCATCATATTTTCCGATATCTCCTGTTCGATACATTCTTTCGTGATAAAAAGGATTCAGCGGATTCTGCATAAATGCCTGCGCTGTCCGTTCCGGATCATTATAATATCCAAGTGCCAGACAAGTGCCCGAAACACAAATCTCTCCTTCCATCCCTGGCTGTTTTACTTCCTGATTGTGTTCATCAAGCAAAAATATCTTTTCATTTTCAAACGGTATTCCGGCAGGAATGGTCTCCGTATCTTCATATACACGTTCAAGTATATGATAGGTGCAGTTGCAGGTGATTTCGGTCGGCCCGTAAAGATTAACATACAAAGCATTCGGAAGATATTTTTGCCATACTTTCAAATGCTTTATAGGCATGACCTCCCCACTGAACATGATCATTCGTACATTTTCCGGCACCTTATAGGACAGCCCGTTCATGATTGAAACAAAGCACATGGCGCTGACAGCCCATATCAGCACGGTAACCTGATTTTCAAAAAGATAATCCATAAGTAAAATCGGTGCACTGAAAAAATCTCTTGGGATGATCTGTACCCTGGCACCTGTAATCATCGCACTGTATATATCCTTTACTGAAACATCAAAATCAAACGGTGCCTGGTTTCCAATGACATCACTTTCCCGAATCTGAAAAGTAGAAACAAAACATTCAATAAAATCAATCACAGAACGATGACATACCGTAACGCCTTTAGGAATCCCTGTACTGCCACTTGTAAAGTTGACATAAAGAGGATCTGTATCCATAGCTGTTTTGCGTATTTTTTCCAGTTTTTCCTCATCAATAATCCTCTGCTGTAAAATGTCTTCCAGGCAAAAAATTGGTGCATTTTCTGAGAAGGTAAGTGCATTTTGAAAATTTATATGATCTGTCAGTATAACTGCAGGTTTCAGAACTTCCAATGTTTTTTCTGTACGTGCATGTGGCTGTCTGATATCCAGAACACTGTAAAATCCACGCACATAAACAGCTCCCAGCATCCCACACATTGCAAGAGCGCTTTTTTCCAGATAAAATGCAACCGGACTGCATGGCTTGATCCTGTCTGCAAGAAAACTTCCGATCGTACGTGCACGATTCTTTAAATCCGCATAAGTAACTTCTTCATTAACGTCGCTAAACGCGATGTTAGCCGGATATTTCTCCGCAGAGTTTTCCAACCACATGAGTATATTTCGATTCATCTTCCGCCTCTTGCTGCAAATGTAATAAAATCTCATATTCAGCCACAATGACAATAAGTACTTTTAACTCAAATCCTGACGCAGTACTTTCTCAGAAGCTGAAATAAAAAATGTATAATATGCTAAAATCCATATAATAACCAACATAATAGATACAATCAGTTAGCATTTCATCAAATTTCCGCCATATTTATTTCCGCACAGAATCATACCACAAAAAGTCTTTTTTGACCACATTACAGGCCTGTGACGATTGTTCTGTCACAGGCCTGCTACCATTACAACAATTTTTTAATCAATTTTCCATCTGTTTTTGTATCATTCATGACGAAGTGCCTCAATCGGACTGAGTTTTGCTGCTTTTTTGGCAGGATAGATTCCAAAAAAGATACCTACTGCAGAGGAGAAAATTGTGGCAATGATTACTGTAGGTACTTCAACCTTCGCGCTGAATCCGATCACTCCGCATATTGCAAATGCTCCTGCTACACCAATCGCAATTCCGATAATTCCACCAAGCAGTGTAATAATTGCAGCCTCTGCCAGAAACTGCAGCAGGATAGATTCCGTTCTTGCACCAAGTGATTTTCTGATACC
>JAGOGF010000255.1 GCA_017996845.1 Butyrivibrio sp. | reverse complement strand
GTCCAGCAGACTGCACGTCGTTATTGTTCCTGCATACACCTCCGAAAGGAATGAAAGCTGCTGAAACGTATAAAAGCTGATCGCCAGCGGAAGCAGTACTGTCGCAGACATCGTCCGGGATCCCGTAAACTGATCAATTATCCCTGCAAAAAAACCTGCATATTTGAAATAAAGAAGAAGTCCCAGATTTCCTATTATCCCGAATATAAAGACTGCCTTTCGGATTTTGTGAAATTTCTCCATCAGCAGATAAATCAAAAAATTAAAAGTACAACTTATTAATAAAAGTCCTGTACAATTCCAGCCAAAAGACGCAAAAAACCACAGCGACATCAGAATCAGCCATAGCTTCATCATAACCGCCGCTTTTCCGGGGATCTTCTGAAAATACGCAATTAAATAATACCCGATAAACAACACCGGAAAAAAAACAAATACGAACGAATAGGAATTAAACAACATTTTTTCTTTTTCTCTCAGGAATTCATGATTTCCGGATCTGCATAAATATTATATTTTCCAATTGTTGCAATAAGGGTCAGACCACACGTTGCCGGATCCTGTGTCATCTTCCTGCCTACCGCCAGAATAACATAACTGCATTTCGTTTCCCTTGTTGCCTCAATCAGTGCTTTTGTATCAATTGTTTCCGGTTTTTCCATGACATCATATACTGCATTATAATAGTCCCATTGCGTCTCAACCATTTCTCTCCCGAATGGCAGCATGATATCTGTGTCATATTGTCTGACAAAATATACCAGTTCAGAAGGAAACGCTGCACGGATACGTGGTTCACCATCTTTTGGCGCAATCAGATTGCAAATATCGATCACTGTCTGTGGTATATGATATGGATTCTCGGCTTTGGTAATCAGACTGCTCCGATAAACACAGCTTCCACTTAAAACCACCACTGCCGTGATTACCACCAGTCCGATTCTTCTGTGCTGATAGATCACCCTGCATCCTGCATAGGCAATGATCAGCCCCATTGGAATCAGCCACAAAAAGCGATAATAAGTTGCCCCTTCATCCATCGCTGCAACAAAAACGATTCGGGTAATGGGGATAAAAAAAGATATAAAAACAAGTCCCGGAACATAAACCAGAACAATTCTCTTATAACGTTCCTTTTCAGTGACCAAAAGATATAGCAGTGCTGCAAGAAATACAACCGGTAAAAAACCTGTTCCGCAATATTGTTTAAAGATTACCCAACTTTCCATAAAAATACCGAACATATTGGTTCCTTACCTTTCATCTCAAAATGGAGAGATAAATCAAAACATAAACAAGATTTGGAATACAGCATAAAAAAGCACCCAGCAAAACACCGATTCTACGCGTTATAACAAGCATGACTATTGTATATGCGCCAATCAGAATTGTTCCCAGAATCACTCCCATGGAACTGCATATCCCGCCGGTCATATTCACCAGCCCCATCAGAATCCAGGGACTGATTTTCTCCAATAAGGGAGTATTGCTGTTCGCCCTGGAAAGATTCTGGTATTCTTCACTGATCCATAGAAACAGCCAGATCAGGAGCGGTATTACAAGATTGGATACCAGTGATTTTCCCTGCCACGTTCTGGTAAGGAAAAAAGTTTCCGGTGTGTAAATTGATGTATTTCCAAACATCTGTATCACACTGAGCACAATGAGAAAAATCGGAATCATTTCTTTTTTTCTCCGGAACAAAATCATTCCGATCTGCATATAAACCATATACACGAAAGGAATAAAAAGAAGCGGAAGAACTGTGTGTGAGACGATCGTTGCATGAATTCCACCTGCCTTGGCGATAAACGCCACCCACATTGTAATTACTGCAAGCGCATGTCTGATATCAAGCGATGTTGATGATCCCGTGTAGGGCAAAATCGTATTCATTACATTTGCCTGCTGTGCAAGCAGTGATTCCGTCACATAATAAGCATCATCCCCGTCAAAGGAAGCATGTGTAAACGCCATATACATTTGAAATAGTACGATCGCTGCAAAAATCAACCAGAAGATCATGGTTTCTGCAGAAAAATGCTGTCTGTATATTGTCACATCACTCCGTGGGTTCAGAAGATCTTCTGCCTCTGCATAACAGTCTCCGGGAAAAACAATTGCCAGCTTATCCTTCAGATCCTGCCCGGAAAAAGACTTTTTTTTCACGACAGGCGCTGCAAGACGCATTTCTTTTCTGATTTTCGCATAACTATGCATAATCCCAATAACCGCAAGTAACACTTCCGCTGCTGCATAGATTCTTGTTGTATAATGAAAACTTCCATATTCAATATTCATCATGCACGGTATGGCAATCAGTTCAAAAACAGCAAAAGAAAGCAGATATCCGGAAATAAAAGTAACAATAACCGTCTGCCTTTTTTGCGGAAGAATCTGAAGTGGTATCAATCCGATCAGAAACGGAATCACAACCATCCAGACCAACAATCTTATTATGGTAAGTATCATGGTTCTGTCTCCCCGTTTTTTATCTGAGCATTGATTTCAGATGTTCCTGCAGAATATGAATTCCCGTGAGATTCTCGCCGCCCCGCGGAATGATAATATCCGCATATTTCTTGGATGGTTCTATAAACTGCTCATGCATCGGTTTGACCGTTTCCGAATACTGCGTCAGAATTGACTCAATGCTTCTTGCACGTTCAGCCATATCGCGGCGAATACGACGCATTAACCGTTCATCTGCATCGGTTTCCACAAACACCTTTATATCCATCAGATCCCGTAACCCCGGGTTTTCCAGAATCAGAATCCCCTCCAGAATAATGACTTTTTTGGGAACAATATGAATGGTTTCATCGGAACGGTTATGAATG
>JAGOGF010000103.1 GCA_017996845.1 Butyrivibrio sp. | reverse complement strand
ACATTGGCTGTAATATTTCTGCCTGCAAGCTCTTTGGCAATACTTTTTGTCAATCCGATCAGTCCGGCCTTACTGGCTGCATAATTTACCTGCCCTGCATTTCCATGAAGTCCGACAATACTGGAAATATTAATGATGCGTCCATAACGCTGTTTCATCATGATTCTGGTGACTGCCTGGCAGCACAGGAAGGTACCTCTGAGATTCAGATTCAGTACCTTATCAAAATCTTCTGTGCTCATGCGCAGCAGCAGATTATCACAGGTAATGCCGGCGTTATTGACCAGAATATCGATTCGCCCCAGTGTATCCTGCGCGAACTGGATCAGTGCCAGGCACCCCTGCGGGGTTGCTATATCTGCCTGCATCATTTCAACTTTGCCATGCGCAGAAATTTGTTCGCAAAGATTTTTTGTTTCCAGAGCGGCTTCTTTATTTCCGGCATAACCAATGCACAGATCAATTCCCTTTGCAGCAAGCGCAAGGCATATGGCGCGCCCGATTCCACGGCTTCCGCCGGTTACAACTGCAGTACGTGTAAGCATTTCTGTCTGTTCCATATATTTGTATTTAACCTCATTTGTCTGCGGATAAAGCAAGGATTTCGTCTGCTGTTTCGATTGAGTGACATACGTATTCGGTTATTCCCATCGCTTTTGCTGTCTTTTTTACAAAACCGCTCAGCGCGCGTCCCGGGCCGATTTCGATAAAATCAGTTACGCCCAGTTCGAACATCCTGCGAATAATATCTTCCATACGGACACTGCTTTGTACCTGGCGAACCAGTAACTCAGAAAGCGAAAGGTTTTCTGAATTTTCTTTTCCCAGACAGTTGAAAAGTACAGGGAATTTCATTTCCTGAAAAGTCATGTGACTGAAATATTCGGAAAGTGCGTCTCCTGCAGGTTTCATCAGACTGGTGTGAAAGGGACCGCTGACAGAAAGTGGAATGCAGCGGGCGGCACCGGCTTCTTTGGCAAGAGCCGCCGCTGATTCAACGGCGGCTTTCTCACCACCGATAACCAATTGTCCGGGACAGTTATAATTACAGATGGAAACAACTTTTCCGCTTAAAGAGGCGGCTTCAGAACAGCAGCGGTTTAGGGCGGCTTCGTCTAACCCCAGAACAGCGACCATTTCGCAGTCAATGCCGCGGGAAGCTTTTTCCATGGCTTTTCCACGGAAACTGACAGTTCGGATGGCTGTTTTTGCGTTAAAAACACCTGCGGCTTCCAGGGCAGAATATTCTCCCAGAGAAAGTCCGGCAGCATAATCAGCGGTAATACCCATTTTTTGCAGAACAGCAGTTACACCAGAGGCAAAAGCAACCATACAGGGCTGTGTATATTCTGTCTGCATCAGTTTCTGATCAGGGTCTTCAAAGCAAAGGCGATGAAGATCAAAATCGAGAGGAGCAGCATCAAACGCATTTCTGAATTCAGGAAAAATATCATACAGATCTTTGCCCATTCCGGGATGCTGACTGCCCTGACCGGCATATAAAAAAGCAGTTTTCATAGATTTAATCCTCCGCACAGGTTGGCTAAAATGTCAGAAACAGGACGAATTTCAGATAATTGGCCGCATGTTTGTCCTGCCATAAGGCTGCCGGAATCGATGTCTCCGTCAAAAACAGCGCGTCTAAGGCCACCGAGGGTGAAAAGTTCAAGCGTTTCTTTATCGGCACCGGCTTTTTCCTGACGGACATATTCGCGGCTCATTTTGTTTTTCAGAATGCGAACAGGAGTACCGCCTATTCTGCCTGTTACAATGGTATCTGAACCTTTTGCCTTGAGCAGGGCGGTTTTGTAGTTTTCATGTACAGGACATTCTGAACTGACAAGCAGGCAGGTACCAACCTGTACGCCGGCAGCACCAAGCGCAAAAGCAGCACGCATCTGCCGATTATCTGCGATACCCCCGGCAGCAATAACCGGGATGGATACTGCATCGCATACCTGCGGAACCAGTGTCATCGTTGTCATTTCTCCGATATGTCCACCGCTTTCGCAGCCTTCTGCAATAACCGCATCTGCGCCACAGTCTGCAAGATGCCTGGCCAGAATTGGTGCAGCGACAACAGGAATAACATAGATTCCTGCGGCTTTAAAGCGGTCCATATATTTGGCCGGATTTCCGGCACCGGTCGTAACAACCGGGACTTTTTCATCTGCGACAATAGCGGCAATCTGATCTGCCTGTGGATGCATCAGCATGATATTTACGCCGAAAGGCCTGTCTGTAAGCGCTCTGCATTTGTGTATTTCTTCTTCCAACTGGTCTGCATTCATGCCACCGGTACCGATGATACCAAGTGCGCCGGCGTTAGAGCAGGCAGCAGCAAAAAAACCATTGGCAATATTTGCCATTCCGCCCTGTAAAACAGGATAGCGAATACCAAGTATTTGATTGATATAGTTCATGTTCAGCCTCATTTCATTGTGATCAGGATACCGCCCCAGGTCAGGCCGCTTCCGAAACCTACCAGAAAAAGTTTCTGACCTGAAAGGAGCTGACCGGATTCAAATAATTCATTTAGTGCCAGTGGAATGGAAGCAGCACTTGTATTTCCAAAGTGATCCATATTCTGAAAAAATCTGGAAGGTTCTGCGTGCAGTTTTTTTACACAATGATCAATGATACGTGAGTTGGCCTGATGACAGATAACATGATCAATTTCATCCAGTGTGAGCCCGCTGCTTTGCAGCAGATAGTCAATGCATTTGGGAATTGCTTCAACAGCAAAACGAAAAACACCTGTGCCATCCATTTGAATATAATTATCCGGATAACCTGCTCCGGGGCATTGAATTTCCAGACCGCCCCTTGCACCCAGAATGGCAGCGTGGGGAGAATCCGTTACAACTTCAACGACGGCAGCGCCGCCGCCATCGCCAAAGAGCACACAAGTGCTGCGATCTGTCATATCAAGAAGTCTGGACAGCTGTTCCACACCGATAATAAGGCCATAGGGTGCAGATTCGTTCAGGAAACGCCGCGCTGTTTCCAGTGCATAGATGAAGCCACTGCAGGCAGCATTGATATCCATGACGGGAATATTCTCGGGAAGTCCGAGCGCCTGTTGAACAAGGCACGAAACACTTGGTGTCGCATAATCTCCGGAAATCGTTGCACAAATACAGCAGCCGATCTGCTCGGGAGCAAGGCCGGAACGTGTAAGCGCCAGCTTTGCTGCCTGAATAGCCAGACTGGTACAGTTTTCCTCTTTTTCACAAAAAAATCTGGAATGAATACCGGTGCGCGAATAGATCCACTCATCACTTGTATCGATTGTTAATGCGAGATCATCATTGGTAATGGATTTCGCAGGTTTGGCGGCACCGGTTGCAATAATCTTAAGTCCACAGCTCATACGTTCAGCCAGTGATACTGGCAGCCTCCTGAATTTCTCCGAGATGGCGGAATTTTGCCCGCCTGTCGGCGATTATTTCGGCAGGCGATAATAGCATTAAATTATTCAGATTCCGGTTGATGACAGCATCCATTTCCGGATAAAGATGTTGCGGATCCAGATGAGCCCCGCCAACAGGTTCAGGAATGATTTCATCTGCAACGCCGGCTTTTTGCAGATTGTCAGAAGTCAGTTTCATAAGTTCACAGGCTTCCTCGTGTCTGGATGCATCTTTCCAGAGTATACTTGCAAAACCCTCCGGACTTAATACGGAATAAACTGCGTTTTCCAGCATCAGTATCTTATTGGCAACACTAAGTGCAAGTGCGCCGCCGGAATTTCCTTCTCCTGTAACCACACAGATGACGGGAACAGAAAGCCTGCTCATGACGGCAAGGTTTCTTGCAATTGCTTCACCCTGTCCGTGTTCTTCTGCTTCTTTACCCGGATAGGCACCCGGGGTATCGACGAAGGTAATGATCGGACGGTGGAATTTATCGGCCTGCTCCATAATGCGAAGTGCCTTGCGGTAACCTTCCGGACAGGGCATACCAAAGTTATAGGCTACATTGTCCTGTGCGTTGTGGCCTTTTCGATGACCTACCACGGTAACAGGAATGCCGTGGTAACGCGCAATACCACCCAGAATACTGCGGTCTTCGTCATATAAATGATCCCCTTTTTGCTCAAAAAAATCCGTAAAAAGTGCATGGATAAAATCATCAATATGGGGGCGATTAATGTTACGCGCAAGAGAAACCTTCTGCGCAGGTGTTAGAATATCTTTTTTATCGGAAGATAATGTATGATCGTGCATGATATCTGTTCCCTGCCTTTCTGAAATAAATGGGAAATTATGCTTTTTTCACAAAATCCCGTATAACGGTAAAACCGTTTCCGGTTGCTTTCTGATTATGAAGTTGCAGGAGATCTAGCAGTGTACTGCGCATTTCACTTCGCGGAACGATCCGGTCCACAAATCCATGCGCTTCCAGATATTCACTTCGCTGAAATCCTTTCGGAAGTTTGGCGTGAATCGTCTGTTCAATGACACGGGGACCTGCAAATCCAATCAGGGCACCGGGTTCGGCAAGTGTAATATCACCAAGTGTTGCAAAACTTGCAGTAACACCTCCGGTAGTAGGGTGAGTCAGATAACTGATGTAAAGACCTCCCTGCATGGAGAATTCTTCGATTGCAGCAGCGGTTTTGGCCATTTGCATCAGTGAGTAGATTCCTTCCTGCATTCGTGCACCGCCACTTGCTGAAAAAACAATCAGAGGAAGCTTTTTATCTGTCGCATATTCTATGGCCCGTGTTACTTTCTCACCGACTGCGCTGCTCATGCTGCCCATAAAAAAACGGCTGTCAAGGACTACCGCGACGGCAGGAATACCACCAATGCGCCCGGTTGCCGTAACAGCGGCTTCTTTCAAACCTGTTTTCTTTTTCTGCTGAATCAGTTTTTCCTGATAATCAGGAAAAGCAAGGGGATCACTTGCCTGTATCCTGCGATCCATTTCATGAATACTTCCGCTGTCAAAGACAGCGGAAAGTCTGTCGTTTGCACTCATGGAATGATAATGACCGCAAAGAGGACATACATAATAATTATTTTCCCATTTTGTTTTCAAAGCGCGTCTCTTGCAGGCCGGGCAGCTGACGAATACCATGCTCTGAAAAGAGTCCTTGAATGAAGTCATGCTGCATTCTCCTTAATATAAGTCAGAACATCATTTACGGTATGCAGATTTGCCAGTGCTTCATCAGGAATTTTTGCTCCGGTAGCATCTTCAAGTGCCATGTGAAGTTCTACGAGGTCAAGTGAATCTGCTTCCAGATCTGTCATGAGAGTTGCCTCCGGTGTTACCTTTTCTTCATCACAGCCAAGTGTATCAACAATAATTTTCTTTAATTCTTCGAATGTCATAATTTTGTCCTTTCCATTGGCGATCAAATCGCACATACAATACCATCTGATATAGTTTTACTTACAACATATCAAAGTATTTAATTAAAACAAACTTAAGTAAATACTTTGAACCAAATATATCAGAAATTTGAAGTATGTCAAGAAGAAACTCAGAAATTGAAATACGTTTCCATATGAGATGATATACTGGAAGAAAAATGGAAGGAAAATGTGTATGATAGAATTCACAACACTTTGCTATATTCAGAAAGCCGGAAAATACCTGATGCTGCACAGAACTACGAAAGAAAATGATATAAATAAGGACAAGTGGATTGGCATTGGCGGACACTTTAAGCAGGATGAAAGTCCTGAAGAATGTATCTGCAGGGAAGTCAGAGAAGAAACAGGATATACGCTTATTTCCTACCAATATCGCGGGATCATTACATTTGTGTCAGGAGAAGGTATAACAGAATATATGTTTTTGTTTACCGCAAATGATTTTGCAGGAGATCCGGTACCGTGTGATGAAGGAGAACTGCAGTGGATCGATACCGATCAGGTCTGGAAAATGAATATATGGGCAGGAGACAAGATTTTTTTCAGACTTTTAGACGACGAGGAGGCATTTTTTTCTCTGAAACTCATATATAATAAAAATGGCAGTCTGGAGCAGGCAGTACTAAATGGCAAAGAAATGGAACTGTTTGATCTGTTAAACGAAGACGGAAGCATCAGTGGAGCAGTGCAGGAACGCAGTGTTGTTCACCGGGAGGGTAGTCTTCATGGAACGGTTCACATGTGGATTGTCAGGGATACAGAATACGGCAGGCATGATGTATTGTTACAGAAACGCAGCAGCAATAAGGATTCCCATCCGGGGTGTTATGATATATCTTCTGCAGGGCATATGCAGGCAGGAGACATACCCCTTGCGGCAGCTGTTCGTGAAATGCGTGAAGAACTGGGATTACAGGTAAATCCGGAGAATTTGGAATACATAGGCGATCAACGGGGGGAGTTTGCAGAAACGTTTCATGGTAAAATGTTTCATGACAGAGAACTCAGTCATGTATATCTGTACAGACAGCAGGTAGATACCGCGGCACTTACACTGCAGGAAAGTGAAGTGGAAGACGTTTGCTGGATGGATATCGAAAAATGCAGAAAGAATATCCGGGAGAATACTTTGCCCAACTGCATTTATCCGGATGAGCTGGATTTGCTTATGGATTATCTGAAATAGAGACAGATATGTATTTTGAACCGAAAAAGCAGGGAGAATGAGAAAAAATGGATGAAGAGAGAATAGAAAAACAGCTTGCTTTTTGCAAAGAAATTGATAAAGAAAAAGAAGTTTTCAGACAAACCTATCTGGCAGACGGCAGCAGAAAGGAAAATGATGCCGAGCATGCCTGGCATATGGCGTTGATGACGATTTTACTGAGTGAGTATTCCAATGAAGAAATTGATGTGTTAAAAACCATAACCATTTTGTTGATTCATGATCTGGTGGAGATAGATGCAGGGGATACCTATGCTTACACAGAAGCAGGCCAAGACAGTCAGAAAGAAAGAGAAACTGCTGCTGCAGAGCGGATTTTCGGAATACTTCCCAAAGAGCAGGGAGAAAAACTGCGGACACTCTGGGAAGAGTTTGAAGAACAAAAAACACCGGAAGCCAGATTTGCAAGAACGATGGATAATATTCAGCCTATGATGCTCAATGCTGCTTCGGACGGAAAGAGCTGGATCGAACATAGTGTCCGTCTGCAGCAGGTCCTGAACCGCAACAGGCATACGGGGGAAGGCTCCGAAGAATTATGGAATTATTGCAGAGCGCATTTTATTGAACCGAATGTGGAAAAGGGAAGAATTATAAAAGATATGTAAGCGTTTGATAAGTAAATGACACACTTCACAAACGGTATGAAAGGATTAGCGTGAAAGAAACGGATTATCTTGCAGGACGTGTCAGAGAACTTGCCAATAAGGCTTATCAGAATGAATACATTACCCATACAGACTTCTTGTCTGCTTCCGAACTGGCGGGCGTATATGACGGCATGATAAAGGAAAAAGAGCCCATTCATTTTTGTTTATATGGTGGAAGGGAAGAAGCGGACAGAAATGTGCTTGTTTTTTTGCCATCGTATCTGGATGCAGAGAATTTCCAGCTACAGGAAGCGGCAGAGCCACAGGTGGTAGCCTGTATACGGGTCTTACCTGTAAATGCCAGATTCGCGGATGCGTTAAATCACAGAGATTATCTGGGCGCACTTATGAACATGGGAATTGAAAGAGATAAAATAGGAGATATTCTGACAGCGCGTGAGGAAGCCAAAGCATATATTTTTGTTATGAAGGATATGGCAGGACTGGTTTGCAGCGAACTGATCAGGATCAAACATACATCTGTAAAGTGTCAAGAAGTACTTCCTGGAGAATGCGACATCTATCCCGAGTTTGAGGAATTGGAAGGCAGCGTTGCCTCCGAGAGACTGGATGTGATCCTTTCCTTTGTTTATCACCTTTCCCGTGCGGATGCGCAGCGACTGATTGATGCGCAGGAAGTTTATATTGATGGAAGGACAGCATTCAGCGGCGGATATGATCTGAAAACGGGTGTAAAAGTATCAGTAAGAGGGTATGGTAAATTCATTTATCTGGGGCAGACAGGAACGAGCCGCAAAGGTCGCCTGTTCGTACAGGTAAAGATATATAAATAAAGCAAAACAGGTGGGCACGGATCGTTTTGTTTTGTGGAGCAGTGCAGGAAGGAAACCTATATGAAACTCATGCATCTATCAGATCTGCATCTTGGAAAAAGAGTATATGAATTTTCCATGTATGAAGATCAGAAGTATATTTTAAGGCAGATTCTGGATATTGCAGATAAAGAGCAGGTACAGGCAGTTATGATCTGCGGGGATATTTATGATAAACAGATTCCTCCGGCAGAGTCTGTTCAATTGTTTGATGATTTTCTGACGAAACTGTCTGAGCGTAAGCTTTCTGTATTTATCATAAGCGGAAATCATGATTCAGCGGAACGGCTTTCTTTCGGCGCAAGGCTTATGGAACAAAGCGGTGTATGTTTTTCAGAAACCTTTTCGGGAAAGATTCAGACATATGAGTTACAGGATGAGAATGGCAGTTTAAATCTGTATCTGTTGCCCTTTTTGAAACCTACGATTGTGCGGCAGGCCTTTCCGGAAGTGGAAATTGCAAGTTATCAGGATGCCGTGGCCTATGCACTGCAGCAGATAGAGCCGGACCAGAGTCAGCGAAACATTTTGCTGGCACATCAGTTTGTGACCGGTGCACACAGAAGTGAGTCGGAGGAGATACTGGTAGGAGGGCTCGATAATATAGATGCTTCTGTTTTTGCTGCATACGATTATGTTGCACTGGGACATATCCATACACCGCAAAAAGTTGGAAGAGAAACGATCCGCTACTGCGGAACACCTTTAAAATATTCTTTTTCTGAGGCGGCAAAAGATAAAAGCGTAACAATCGTAGAACTTGCAGAAAAAGGAAAGGTGCAGATACAGGAGCACATCCTCAAACCGCTCCATGATCTGCGGGAAATCCGCGGAACCTACGAGGAACTTACTGCACGGAAGAATTATGCAGATACGGATGTAGAAGATTATCTGCATATTACGCTGACAGATGAAGAGGATATTATGGATGTAATGGATAAGCTTCATACCATATATCCGAATATCATGAAGCTGGATTATGATAATCTGCGGACCAGAAACAGCAATC
>JAGOGF010000254.1 GCA_017996845.1 Butyrivibrio sp. | reverse complement strand
AATTGAAACATATATCAAGTGTTCTGCACAAAGATTTTTTTGCAATGCTGAGCGAAGAATTGAAAGAAAACAAAAAGGAAAGACGTGAATAGAAAAATCTCTATTCATGGATTTATTGCAGAAGTTGTCACTTCTGTTCTTGTTCGTTTTTTGCCGAGGATTTTTTACAGCTTTGTTTGATTGTATAATCCTTGGCTTTTTTGTGCGTAGCCATTTGTGTTTTAAATCTGGATTGAGAGTGTGTCCATTTATAAAAAATGGCGCTTTGTATAATGATTCGGTACACTTGTGTTCAAATATGAGTTACGTATCAACGGAGAATGTTATTCTCTTTACATTTATATTTGTGTCAATAAATTCTGTTTTTTTTCTGAAAAATTTTATAAAAGATAATAATATATGAAAAGGATTATTTCATTAGTAGGTCTGTTGTGTTGTGGACTGTGGAGCGCAGTGGCTGAACAACCTGTTACTACACTTCAGCATGCAGGTAAAACGACTTTGTTTTATGGCAATTCTTCTTTTGTAGATGCGTATAATTCTGCATCCAATGGTGATACTTTAATGCTTTCCCCAGGAGGATTTTCTGTCCCTGCTATTCAAAAAGGTTTGGTTGTTATTGGATCTGGACATTTCCCTGATTCGGCAAATGTTAAAAGAAGAACGTTTTTAACTAATGATGTGGAAATATATAAGGGATCTGATGGACTTTATATGGAAGGTATATATTTAAATAATATACACTTTAATGGAAATAGGGAAAATGGTGATACCATTAGAAACATATCATTTAAAAGATGTAGGTGTGAAAAAATTAATTGTAATGTAAAGAATAGTGATGGCTTTGGCCCTTATGGAGATGGATTTGATTTGGAAGAATGCTATATTATTTCTCAGATTCAGGGTACTGAATATCATTTTAAAATGAGAAATAATGTCGTGTTTTCCACTCAGAATTTGATTTTTAGTGAAAAAAATGCCATACTCGAAAATAATATAATCTTGCATGATGATATAACTGGGGAAAATGGAAATGTAGATAATAATATACTTTTATATTCCGGCGATCTTTACACCGTGTCTGGCGATGGAATGACTGGTTATAATAATATGTTTCTTTTAGGGGCGAGGATAATCTTCTCTTCGGAGAATAATTATTATGCAAAGGATTCATCTGTATTCGTAAAATATAGCAATTCTATTGACTATGAAAAAAATACAGAAGAAATTTACAAGCAGGATTTTCATCTAAAGGATCCATCCAAGTACATAGGAACCGATGGAACTCAAATCGGTATATACGGTGGTGTGCATGCGGCTAAGGAAGGTGCAGCCCCTTTCAACCCGCAGATTTTGTCAAAATCGGTTGCTCCAAAAATTGATGCTGATGGAAAGCTGAAAATCAGCTTCAAAGTGGCAGCACAGTCTGAGTAACTGTTGTTTCCCGTTCTCTTGACTTTGGTCTTCTATTTTTTTCAATCAATACCGATAAGCGGCTGCTTGTGGGTTATAACGTGTAAGTCTTATGAAAAAGATGTTGGCGGCATTGATGTGTGTGTGCTCTTTGGCAGGTGCACAAGCCGAAAAAAACATTGTTAAATATGAATATTGGTTTGATGAGGATGCTTCCACTCAGAAAGAGGTAGACGTGGCTCCTGCCAAGGTCCTGAATCTGAATATATCGTTGTCCCCATCTGACAGTAGAGAGGGGATTCATACGTGCCAAATCCGATTTCAGGATAGCGAGGGCGCGTGGAGCAGTGTAAGCAGTAGCCAGTTCTATGTGCCTAAACGTCTTGCAGGCGAAGGAAAGATTACAGGTTATGAATATTGGTTTGACAATGATATGGGCAAGAAGACGAGCGAGTCTGTGACTCCGTCAGACAGCATAGTCCTGCTGAAGTCCATTGCGGCCTCCACCCTGTCAGAGGGTGTCCATGTGTTTCAGATTCATTTTCGTGATGAACGGGGATCGTGGAGCAGTGTAAGCAGCAGCCAGTTCTATGTGCCTAAACGTCTTGCAGGCGAAGGAAAGATTACAGGTTATGAATATTGGTTTGACAATGATATGGGCAAGAAGACGAGCGAGTCCGTGACTCCGTCAGACAGCATAGTCCTGCTGAAGTCCATTGCGGCCTCCACCCTGTCAGAGGGTGTCCATGTGTTTCAGATTCATTTTCGTGATGAACGGGGATCGTGGAGCAGTGTAAGCAGCAGTCAGTTCATGAAATATGTGGCTGACACTGCGGGCTTGAATAATGTTGCCTCTTATGAGTATTGGTTCAACGACTCTATTTCACAAAAGACTACAGTCAAGGTGTCGCCTGTCAATCCATTGAATCTTAGCAATATCATGGTTCCTGTCAATAGCTTGAATGAGCGAATAACGGGAGACAACTTGCACTATGAGAACAATGGGAAAGGCGGTGTCCGCTTTTACAGCAGCAACCGTTTCTTTATCCGTTTCAAGGATACCAGAGGCATCTGGAGTTGCGTGTTCGATACTACATTTTTGGCAGAGTTGTCCAATCCTGATTTGACTGGGTTGATTATCAATCCAGAAGCTACCCGCCAGGATACAGGATGGAGCCCAATGGGAAATTTGTCGGAGTTCATCCAGAGTTCTCAGCACTGGTCAGGGGGAACTGATTCCTATTTTCATCTGGACGACACTTATCAAGCCTCTGGTGATTCATTGCCAGCCATGTCACAAACCATTTCCGGGTTGCCTGCTGGGACCTATACACTTACAGCCATAGGCCGGTCTTCTGATTTGGCCTCATTGACAATGTCGGCTGCTGATGTGTCGGTTGAATTTCCTGCTTTTGGAATGTCTGGCGGAGAGATA
>JAGOGF010000102.1 GCA_017996845.1 Butyrivibrio sp. | reverse complement strand
AAATATACTTTTTGTTATTATCTGCATCAATCATTGCTGAATTATGACCCGTAGCCATATAAGCTTTTTCCAATCCAGGCAGGAAATAATTACCGGACATTTTCAAGCCGAAGCTGCTGTGGTCGCCGCTTCCAAGCTGTGGACTCTGCCCTTTCATATCTGTATAATCACCATTTACTGTTTTGGATCTGAAGACACGGATCTGGTAACCGCCTTCTCTTGTCAGACTTCCGTATGACACATACAGATAATAGTAATCACTGTCCGGATCATACAGGATATAAGGTCCCTCAATTGATTTGTGTCCTCCGCCAATCAGGCGTTTGCCGAAATAAGCATCTGCATTTCGATCTGCATCTGCTGCAGGATGAATTACTTTTCCGGTTTTTTCATCCAGCTGCAGAAGAAATATTCCGCCCGACCAGGATCCGTATACCATCCACATTTTACCGTCTTTATCATAAAAGGCGGTCGGATCGATCGCATTCGGATATTCATTAAAATTATATTCATTGGACTTTGTAATGTAATTTTTTTCAGCATCACTTTTATTCACATAATCCAGTACATCCGTGCTGTCTATCGTGCCTTGCGTAAAACCGGAACAGATCAGCGCTCCCTGCCAGGTATAGGGTCCCTGTACCTGATCGCTTGTCGCATAACACAAGTTGGATGCATTCCAGGTAGATGATGTACAGAAATACATAAAATATTTTTGCAATGCCTTATTAAATATTACATCCGGCGCCCAGACATGAAATTTGTGATCATCTGTCGGTATGATGCTTTTTTTGCTGCCTGCATAATCAAATACATGCGCAGTGCTGTCGAACAGGTTCTCAAATATCGGATTGGTCTTACTGTAACCATTCCCGTAATAAGTCCAGGATCTTAGATTCTCCGAATATGCTTCTGTCATATGTGATCCAAATATATAATATTTTCCGTCTGCCTGTATGATAGATGGATCATGCACAGATGCGCCCGCCTTTATCTGTGCCGTTTTAATCCCGTCATAACTGACTGAAAAATCACTGTTTATTTTTTCCGGAGCAACTTTACTGTAACTTATGCCGGCAATAGTCAAAATGCCTGCTGCTGACAGCAGCGCAAGTACCGCCTTCACTTTCTTTTTCATCCCTAAACCCTCCCAATGTTTCTGTTCTTTATTCCCCATTTTCCCATGTAAAATATGGCGTACCGTCTTCCTTCCATCTGACCGGCATCAGCATGGCATGCCGGTTCGGATTGTACAACGGATCTCCCACAATTTCGCTTTCTGTTCTGGCATGAAAAACCATGATATCATTCCCGTTTTCATCTACCGTAAATGAATTATGTCCAGGACCGTAAACTCCAATCCCTGGTGCTGATTCCAGCACCGGGTACCTCGATTTTGTCCAAGACAGCGGATCTGTCAGATCTGAATTCTCATCTGCCGTCATCATCCCGATGCAATAGGCAGTCCCTGTTTCACTTGCAGAAAATGTCAGGAATATTCTGCCATTTTTCCGGATTACAGCCGGTCCCTCATTTACCCAGTATCCGACTCTCTCCCAGTCGTAATCAGGTGTTGTCAGGAGTACCTGCGCCGTTTTCAGTTCCCACGGACTGCTCATTTTGGCAATATACAGATTGGATATCATTTTACCGACACCGACTTTCTCCGCCCAGACATAGTACCATATACCATGATTTTCAAATACGGTGGCATCAAGAGAAAATGCCTCAAAAGAGAATGCATCATTCTCTGCACGCACCGGAGTTCCTTTTTCAATCCACGCATCCTGTATCGGATCCATTCCCTGACATTCCAGAATATAAGGGCGAAGATTCCACTTATTCTCTGCATCTCCTGCACCGAAATAGATATACCATTTTCCCATTACAAAATGAATTTCAGGCGCCCAGATATGATCCCCCATGATACCCTTCTCGTGTTTGGTCCAGACTGTTACCTCTTCTGCATTTGCAAGCTCTGCCAGCGTAGAAGCCCTTCTGAGAATAATGCGATCATAGGATGGAACGGATGCCGTAAAATAGTAAAATCCATCATCTGCTTTCAGAACAAATGGATCTGCCCGCTGCAAAATCCAAGGTTCATTATATTTCACTCCATATTTTTCCTGCTGTTCACCTACTGTTTTTTCCATATCTGTCTGACCTCCCCGGATGTTTTTGTTTTACTTTAAATAAACTATTTTATTTTTTTCTAAATTATATTGGTTTCAGCTACAGAATGCAAGTTTTATATATGAAAAAACATAATGTATAAATATCTGTTGAAGTTAACATAACATTCTGTTATAGTGATAAATGCGTTTTGCCACTCCATAAATTCAACGTGGCAAAGTGAATAATGTAATACGCTTATATGCGTAGAAACGGAGACCATTGTCTTGAATAATAAAAAGGAAAATCAACCAGGTGCGCGTGAAACTTTTGGTTCTCGCCTTGGATTTATTCTTGTCTCGGCAGGATGTGCCGTCGGTATCGGAAATGTCTGGAAGTTCCCTTATCTGTGCGGACTCTACGGGGGCGCCGCTTTTATACTGATTTATCTGCTTTTTCTATTACTGCTGGGGATTCCGGTACTGATCTGTGAATTTGCGATCGGCCGAAGCAGCCGTCAGAGTATTGCCAGAAGTTTTGAAAAGCTTGCGTCTTCCGGAACCATCTGGCATTTCATGAAATGGATCAGCATCATCGGTTCCGTTATTCTGATGATTTATTACACCACCGTTGGCGGATGGATGTTGTACTATTGTTACCTGAACATAAGTGGAAAATTTGTAAATGCCGCACCAGATAAAATAAACGCCGCTTTTTCTAAAATGATGGGTGATGCTCCCACTATGCTGTTCTGGACCGTGCTGATCTGTATGATCGGTTTTGGAATCTGCTATTTTGGAATTCAAAATGGAATAGAACGGATATCCAAATTTATGATGATCTCACTTCTGACATTGATGATCATTCTTGCAGTACATTCGGTTTTTCTCGATGGTGCAGGAGCCGGTATCCGGTTCTATCTTGTCCCTGATTTTAACAGAATGATGCAGCAGGGTATCGGAAACGTAATTTACGCAGCAATGAGCCAGGCTTTTTTCACACTTTCGATCGGGAACGGTGCGATGATGATTTTTGCAAGTTACCTCGGAAAAGACAGAAGTCTGACGGGAGAATCTCTCCATATCACCGTACTTGATACGCTGGTTGCTCTGATGGCAGGTTTCATCATCATTCCGGCCTGTTTTGCCTATGGGGTGGAGCCAGACTCCGGTCCCAGCCTGATCTTTATCACCATTCCCAATCTGTTTGCACAAATGCGGGGCGGGCGTATCTGGGGTGCTCTGTTCTTCGTTTTTCTGAGTTTTGCTGCTTTGACGACCGTCATCGCTGTATTTGAAAATATCACTGCATTCTGGATGGATCTGCTGCACTGGTCACGCAGAAAAAGTGTTCTGATAAATGCGCTTCTGATCACACTGCTCAGTGTTCCATGTGTTCTGGGCTTTAATATTTTATCGGGTGTGCAGCCGCTCGGTGCAGGTTCGACCATTATGGATCTGGAAGATTTCATTGTATCCAATAACTTTCTTCCGCTGGGGAGTCTGGGATTCGTTTTTTTCTGTACCAGAAAGAATGGTTGGGGATGGGAACAATTTATTGCAGAAGCCGACTGTGGAAAAGGCATTCGCTTTCCAACAGGTCTTCGTGGATATATGACCTATATTCTGCCTCTGATTATTATCGGGATCTATCTCAAGGGATATTATGATAAGTTTGCCCCGATGGGTCCGGTACTGCTTATCAGCTGGATGGCCTTTGCCTTTGCACTGCTTGGTTTTGTTGTTTTCTGCAGCTGTTATAAAGAAAGACGATAAATTGATAAATTATTTTACCCGACATAAAAGAACCATGTGTATTTGTCATGTATCCAAAATACAGGATACATGGCAAATCACATGGTTCTTTATTTTACCAGAATCACTTCGAAATCTTTTTCAATATCTATTCTGCCATTCTGGAACGTAGATAAGAATCTACGGTTCCCCGAATCAGCTTCATTTTATCCCGCGCATGGGGATTTCTGCTTTCAAAAGATATCATCCTCATAGAATGCTTCTTCCGGTTCATCATGAATTTCTGACATTGGAATATCACAGTTTACTTTCAGAATATCAATTTTATCTGCATCGCGCAGAATATTGCAGAACATTTTCTCACGAACACTGTCCATCTGTGGAAGTTCATACACATTATGCAAGCGGATCGCCTTTTGGATGAGGGCATTATCAGACGCAGACTCGTGCTGTACAATATCTGTAAATCATACCTTCCTGAAAAAGGATATCCGCACTAAGCGCCGCATGATTGACAGATTTCGCATCCGCAAATGTACCAAACCTGCGCAATTGTTCGAATCTGCCAATATTATGCAGCATTCCAAGAAGCCATGCCAGATCTGTATCTTCTGTCGGTAACCTGAGACTCTCTGCAATTTGTTCACACAAACCTGCCACACGTTTCGTATGTTCTTCCTTCAGCAGTATTTTTATATCTGTTCTGTCATACGCAGATACATATGACACAAATTCCTTTTTTACTTCTTCACGATCAATTTTCATTCATCCAAATTTTCATCTGATTTTCTCCGCGATTTCCCCACGCGAAATATGGAATGGCTTTCATCTGAACAGGTTCTGACTGCGGTCTTTCTTCTGAATACAGTTCTTCACTTTCCGAGTGAACCCTTGCTCCTGTAAAAATAATGTTCTTCATTCCTTTCAGAATATCCTCTCCTGCATCCTGCACCGCAAACTGCGCATCTACCGGAATTCTGAGTTCCTGTAAACGTTCCCCATTGTCGATTCCTTCAAAACAGTAGACAACCGGTCCACGCATCAATGCTGTACATCCTTCATCCGCGCGCACTGCTGTATTGGCATATATTCTGCGGACAGGAAGTGCAAACGTTACCGCTATTATATCATCATTTTGAAAACACTGCCTGATATAAACATAACCATCTTTTTCTGTTATATTCTCTGCTTTGGATCCGTTTAATGTAATGACCGGATTTTTAACCCAGGAAGGAATATGAATCGCAAGTGTGAACGCACCCGCATCCTTTGGATGAATACGATAGGAAACCTTTCCATTCCAGGGATATTCACTCTCTGTATCAATCACTGCAGTATCAAATTCTGCGCTTCCTCCCATGAAAAGATGGGAATACAGAATCCGGTTTTCCTTATCCTCTCCCCACGCATATCTGCCAAGAGACATCACGAGACGTACCACATTAGGCGGGCAGCATGCACATGCGTACCACTTCGGTCTCTGCACCAGAACATGCTCAAATCCAGGCATTTTCCCCGATATCTCAGGATTTACTTCAAGCGGATTTACATAAAAAAACCGCTTTCCATCCAGCTGCATGCCACTGAGGATGCCATTATAAAGTGCCCGTTCCATCACATCAGCATATTTCCCGGCTGTATGCAGATTTAACATTTTGCGTGCAAAGAAAACCAGACCGATCGAAGCACAGGTTTCCGCATATACTGTATCATTGGGCAGATCATAATCCTCTGTAAACCCTTCCCATTTTGCAGTCTGTCCGATGCCTGCCGTGATATACATTCTTTTTTGGGTAATATTATCCCAAAGTACATCACAGGCATCCACAAGTGTCTGATCCTTTGTCTGTGCTGCAAGGTCAGCCATTGCAGTATAAAGATAGACGGCTCTGACACTGTGTCCCTCTGCCTTTTTCTGCTCACGGACCGGTGCAAAGGTCTGATTGTATTTCTGATCTTTTCCATCCGAGCCCCAGTGTTTCCAGCCGCGTTTGTCAACCTCTTCACTGAAATAGTCCGGATTTTGCCCCCGTTCATCAATAAAATACTGTGCCAGTTCCATATACTGTTTCTTCCCTGTTACATGATACAAACGCATCAGTCCGACTTCGACTTCCTCATGTCCGGGAATTCCACGCTCTTTTCCATCCTCTGTTCCAAAATGCGCTGCAATATTTTCAGCCATTCGTTCCATGACTTTGAGCAGTCTGTCCTTGCCGGTTGCTTCATAATATGCCGCAGCAGCTTCCATCATATGCCCTGCACAGTATAATTCATGACATTCCAACAAATTCTGCCATTTGTGTTCCGGCTCTTTGACTGTAAAAAATGTATTGAGATATCCATCCGGCTGCTGTGCCTTCTCAATGGTAGCGATAATCTCATCCGCACGTGCTTCCAGAATGTCATCCGGTCTGTCTGCCAGTGCATATGCAACGCCTTCCAGCCATTTTGCCACATCACTGTCCTGAAAGACCATTCCATAAAAATCTCCCTCTTCCAGCCCGGCAGCAATTCTGAAATTTGCAAATGCATGGCTTTTCTCTGCACCATCTATTTCATCGTTCAAAATTTTTTCCTGATAGGGAATGACCACATCTGCTATCAGTTTCTGTCTGTCTGACCAGAATGCATCTTTGATACATATTTTTTTGATGTCTGCTTCTCTCTCCATCTTAACCACTTTCCTGTACTGTTCCTCAGTACATGTTTTTATTTCTTAGAAACCTTTTACATTTGTATGATTCGAATCATCTGTGCACATTTCATATCTCTGTTCTGATTCCAATTATAGCAATATTCCACTTTCCTGGAATGGATTTTTTGTTCAAAACCATGTATAATCAGGCAAAAAGAAAACAAAAAAGGAGAAAATATGGAATCTGTGGTATCCTTTGCAAATCTCTCCGATCTGTGCATAAATGCCTGCAATTTCAATTATTCCAAAGAGGGAATCCTTCATCCGAGCCGGGTTATGAACGAATTTGATTTATTGTACCTTTCCGAAGGCAACTGGGATATTTATGAAGAAGATATCTGCTATCATGTACAAAAAGACAATGTTTTGATACTGGAACCGGGCAAACATCATTTCAGCAAAGAAATCTGTACCCCCGGTATGCGCAATATGTATATTCATTTTAATGTTTCAGATTATCATTCCTTTACTGCTTCTGAAATTCTTCCCCGTCAGATGACTCCGGAAAACATTCTGGTCAGTAAACTGACTGACTGTTCTGAAAATTATCGGATCCGCCATTTATTTGAAGAAATGGTAGAGACCTGTATGGCCAGAAAAAGCTGCTGCCTGTCTTCCCGCGCAAAAAGTCTTCTGACGCTTATTCTGTGCGAATTGGCAGATACCAGAAATAATCTGTTTCAGCCTGCGGATATTCTGATCGAAGATGTGATTCACAGATTCTACACCTCCATGGAACGTTTCTATTCTTCCGAAGAACTGGCTGAAGAATATGCACTGAGTCCGCGTTCTCTCAGTAGCCGTTTCAAAAAAGAAACGGGAAATTCGATTCATCAGTACCAGATTCACCTGAAGCTGGAAATGGCATATGATCTGATTCCCTTCAGTCCCGGAAGAAGTTTCCGGGATATCGCACTGAGTCTTGGTTTTTATGATGAGTTTCAATTTTCGAAACTTTTTAAACGCCAATATGGGATTACACCCTCTGCACGGAGATAAGCACAAATATTTCAACATTAAATACACAAAAATGCGCATCCACCCGCCTGCGTCAGGCTGATCGGATGCGCATGAAAATATTTTATCTGTAAATTGATGTAATAGTAATGTCCCTCTTTTTTCAGACATTGATCTCCGCTGTTATTCCAAGCTGATCCCTGTTGGCATCCAGAATCGGTTTTACAACTTCTGCAAGAAATTTATCAACCTGATGCGCACTGCATCCGACATATTTCTTCGGATCCATAGACTGCTGCAGTTGATCCAATGTCATATGAAAAGCCGGATCCGCAGCAATCAGTTCCAGAAGATTGTTATCTTTTCCTTCTACTTTGACTGTCTTGCCCGCCTCCATGGAAAGTTCACGAATCTTCTCATGCAGTTCCTGCCTGTCTCCTCCGGCCTTTACTGCATCCATCATGATATTCTCTGTTGCCATAAACGGAAGTTCCGCCATCATATGCTTTTCAATAACCTTAGGATATACCACAAGGCCATCTACCACATTCAGACACAGATCCAGGATTCCGTCTGTTGCAAGAAAGCCTTCCGGAATGGAAAGTCTCTTATTTGCAGAATCATCAAGTGTGCGCTCAAACCACTGGGAAATTTCTGTAATTGCAGGGTTTAGTGTATCAACGATTACATATCTGGCAAGGGAACAGATACGCTCTGAACGCATCGGATTCCTTTTGTAAGCCATAGCAGATGAACCGATCTGACTCTTTTCAAATGGTTCTTCAATCTCTTTGAGATGCTGCAGCAAACGGATATCCTGTGCCATCTTGGTTGCTGTTGCAGCAATTCCCGCAAGAACATTGGCAACTTTCATATCAATTTTACGGCTGTATGTCTGTCCTGAAACAGCCATACAATTCTGAAATCCCATTTTGTCTGCAATCATTGGATCCAGACGATCCACTTTATCCAGATCTCCATCAAACAGTTCCAGGAAAGATGCCTGCGTGCCTGTCGTTCCTTTTGATCCTAGCAGTTTCATATTATCCAGAACATAGTCCAGATCCTCCAGATCGATCACAAAATCCTGCAGCCAGAGTGTTGCCCTTTTCCCTACTGTCGTAGGCTGTGCAGGCTGAAAATGTGTAAATCCAAGAGTCGGCTGTTCCTTATATTTCTCTGCAAATCTGGAAAGCTCCGCAATCACATTAACCAGTTTTTTACGAACCAGGCGAAGTGCCTCTGTCATGATGATGATGTCAGTATTATCGCCGACATAACAGCTTGTCGCGCCCAAATGAATGATTCCTTTTGCCTTTGGACACTGCACGCCATATGCATATACATGGCTCATAACATCATGCCGTACTTCCTTTTCTCGTGCCTGTGCAACATCATAGTTAATATCATCCTGATGCTGTTTCAGTTCATCGATCTGCTCTTTCGTAATATTCAGGCCAAGATCCTTCTCTACTTCTGCAAGCGCAACCCAAAGTCGTCTCCATGTTCTGAACTTCATATCCTGTGAAAAAATATACTGCATTTCCCTGCTTGCATAACGTTCTGAAAGAGGACTGCTATAACGATCTGTACCCATAATAATCTCCTTTTCAACTCATTTTTCAACACAGCCGG
>JAGOGF010000253.1 GCA_017996845.1 Butyrivibrio sp. | reverse complement strand
AGGAAGGGGTATATGAGCTTCCTGACGGGAGCCGTGTATTTGATGCCATTGATGCTGCAGGCGGATTCCGGGATGGCGCAGATACTTCTTATGTAAATCAGGCAGCTCCGATTACAGATGGAATCAAAATCAGAATACCCGGAAAAGCGGATACCGGACAAAAAAATGATCAAGCACAGGAACCTGTTATTTCTGTGGGAATTACGCCGGAGGATGAACAGAATACTGATCCGACGCAAAAGGGTCTGATTAATATCAATACGGCGGATGAAACAGGTTTATGTGATATTCCGGGAATCGGATCGGGGCGTGCAAAAGATATCATTCAATATCGTACAGAACATGGCAAATTTAAAAGCATAGAAGAAATTATGCAGGTAACCGGTATCAAGGAAAAACTGTTTGCTAAAATCAAGGACTCAATAACAGTCTGATTGTATATGGAATGGGGACGGATATGGCAAAAAGAGCATTGGTTGTGGATGATGAAAAAATGATCGTAAAGGGCATCCGATACAGTCTGGAGCAGGACGGGATAGAAGTTGACTGCGCATATGACGGTGAGGAAGCGCTTGAATCTGCACAAAAGAATAAATATGATATCATTCTTCTGGATGTCATGCTGCCCAAGCTGACCGGGTTTGAAGTATGCCAGCAGATCAGGGAATTCTCCAATGTGCCTATTATTATGTTAACAGCCAAAGGTGATGATATGGACAAGATTCTTGGTCTGGAATACGGAGCAGATGATTATATCACCAAACCATTCAATATTCTTGAGGTAAAAGCCAGAATAAAAGCGATCATGCGCAGAACGACCAAGACTGATGCAGCGCCCAGTATCATCACATATGGGGATTTGAAGCTGAACGAAGAATATAGAAGAGTGTACATCAAGGAACAGGAAATCAATCTTACGACCAGGGAATTTGAGGTTTTGGAACTGCTGGTGTCTACACCTGGAAAGGTATACAGCAGGGAAGAACTTTTGAAAACAATCTGGGGGGATGATTATCCGGGAGATGTTCGTACTGTGGATGTCCATGTCAGAAGACTCAGAGAGAAACTGGAAACAAATCCAAGTGAGCCAAGGTATGTCCGGACAAAATGGGGTTCAGGCTACTATTTTCAGACTTAAAAGCTGGTCGTAAATGAATTCAAATAAAAAAATTAAATTATCAGAGCTTTTTCATAATTATAAAATCTCAAATATTTTTCGAAGTCTGCGCGCACGTATTTTCATAATTGTTTTCTTGACCGGACTGATTTCCTGTCTGGTCATGCATTATGCAATTATTCAGAATTACGAAAAACGTGCGGTTGCAGTCAAAACTTCCGAGGTGCAGACGCAGCTCAGAATTCTCGCAAATCACCTGATTAATTATGGATATCTGCAGGATACTTCTTCTGAAGTAATCGGTTCAGAACTTAATATGCTTGCCAATCTCTACGATGGTCGTGTTCTGATCATTAATGATAATCTGCAGGTTGTGAAGGATACTTACGGAATCAGCGAAGGTAAGACGATTATCTCCGAGGAGGTTGTTCGTTGTCTGAAAAAGGGAAATGACGGAATTACTTCTGAATATGACTCTGCGGACGGATATATTGAAATTACGACTCCGATTATTGAAACCAGAGCATTGGAAGAAGGAGATGTGCTTGGCGATAAGCAAACACAGGAAATTGTCTGTGGAGTTATGCTTACGAGTGTATCAACAGAAAACATCAGTACGACACTTGCTATTCTGAGTCAGAAAGCAACAAGGGTGGAAGTAATCGTAATTCTGATAGAATTGGGGTTTGCACTTCTTGCAGCAAATGGGCTTTTGAAACCATTCGACAGAATAACAAATGCTATCAATGATATCAAGGCAGGGTATACTGATCAGCCCATATCCGTTTCTGATTACCTGGAGACGGAGCATATTGTAAATGCATTTAATCAGCTTCTGGAGCGAATGAATACCTTAAATGACTCACGTCAGGAATTTGTATCCAATGTATCACATGAGCTTAAGACACCCATCACCTCTGTGAAAGTGCTGGCGGATACTTTACTGGCGCAGGAAGATGTTCCGAATGAAATGTATCGTGATTTTATGCAGGACATCAGCAGTGAAATTGATCGTGAGGATAAGATCATCAATGACCTTCTTGCACTTGTAAAAATGGATAAGAAGGCATCCAGCCTGAATATTTCTTCTGTGGATATTAATGCTATGACGGAGATTATTCTGAAACGTCTGCGGCCCATTGCAAGAAAACGTAATATAGAACTCACACTGATGAGCAGAAGGCAGGTTACTGCGGAGATTGATGAAGTTAAAATATCACTCGTTATAATGAATCTCGTAGAGAATGCAATAAAATACAACAAAGATAATGGTTGGGTAAAAGTGATTCTGGATGCAGATCATCAGTTTTTTACGGTGGATGTAATGGATTCCGGGATCGGAATACCCGAGGATTCTATCGATCATATTTATGAACGTTTTTACAGAGTGGACAAGTCAAGATCCAGAGAAATCGGCGGAACCGGTTTGGGACTTGCAATCGCAAGAAGTTCGGTGCTGATGCATCGTGGTTCATTAAAAGCTTCCAGTGTTCCGGGAGAAGGAACTACCTTTACAATGAAGATTCCGTTGACCTATGTTTCAACAGAAAACAGCAGGGCATGAATAAGAAAATGTAATTGATGGGGAAATCGTATGCGATATTTTTATAAATCCAAAAAAGTAATCGTTTTTTTGCTGTTGCTGATGTTATTGCCGTATTGTGTTTCCTGTGGTAAAAGTAACAGCAGTGCAACAGGGAAAAGTACAAATGTTGTAAAGGTATATTATGTCAATAAAGATGAAACGGCTATCATA
>JAGOGF010000101.1 GCA_017996845.1 Butyrivibrio sp. | reverse complement strand
ATTATTCGATCCGGCCAGAATCATTTGCTGACTCTGTCCGTTTTTTACTTTTTCTCTCATACGCCCGGCTTGGTTGTATGAAAGTTGGTTGTTCTGAATTATTCTCTGCAGATCTTATCTGCTTTTTAGAATTTTTCAAGGTTGCATTACTGTTTATTTGTCAAGGTGCTTTTCCCTGATTCCCAATGTTTCCTGGTCCTCAGTGTCTTGGCGATTGCTCAGCCGCAACGTTTTTTACTTTATCACTTACGGTTCGCTTTGTCAAGAACTTTTTTATTTTTCCTTTACCCTTGCTTTTGGAGAAGTATGTCCTCCGCAGCGGGTAAGTCATACTATATCACCTTTTTTTCCAGAATGCAACAATTATATTTATTTTTCACACAATTTTTTTTAATACTGTGAACAGGCTTTTTTAACTGTTCCAATCAGAGGTACAATTATCGCAATCAGGCATTGATACTGCTTTTCTATTATATGACTATATCTAGTAATGTCATTTCAAAAAATCAACTATATCTTGAATTGTATCCTATATACATCCTTTCCATATCATAAGCAAAGGGAGTTGTCTGAATTATCAGATATTTGTGATCAATTTATCAATCACCGTCATGGTAACTTCTTTTACATCAATACCTGTGATATATGTAAATACATATATTAGAAGGCATGCTTCAGCAAAACCGACGATAGAACCAAGAAAGCTGTCAATTGTACCTATAAAAGGTACCTCATTGACATGTCTGAATGCATCCGCAATTGCATGAAATATCCGATATACAACAAACGCAATCGCTAAACCGATTATCTTTCCCGGAACTTCCCCAAGCTGAAAAGCCTTCAGATTATTAAATGCCCGAATCGCATAATATGCAACCGCAAAAGCAGCCACCACAGAAATAAGGCCCAATGCTTCCGCAATAAGGCCTTTTCGATAACCGTACGAGACTCTCCACAATAACAGCATTACTGCAGAGACCGCAACAACAAATTCTTCTGTTGTAATTCCATATATAATCGTATTTTCCGGCATAATCTTTTCCTGCTTGATTATCTGAGTTCTATTTCCTGAATTGCATCTTGCATAACCATTGTGAAACGATTTCTGGATGTCGTCGGAATAATTGTCTTTAGATTTCCCGAAAAAGTTCCCTGAAATTTATCCGTTCCGTCCATTGCACACAGCTGCCACTGAGATTCATTATATATAGCAAACTGATCCCCTGAAAACATAATATTTGTATACTCCAGATTAAAATATTTAGTCAGAACCAGTCCCCCTGTAGCATTATATACTTGCAGTCTATATGTTCCCTGTGCCGTATTGTTTGCAAAAACAATGCCTACGAATTGATCGTTTCCAAACACAGATTTCACTTCTTCATCCTGAAAAAGATTTTCTGCCTGGCTTTCCGGAACCTGATCACCCGTGTAAAACATAATGCGGTCGTCTGAAACTGCATATGCTGATTTTCCATTCATAAACTGTACAAAAGGCGCCACTGCGTTGTCATAATCATATCCGCTGGCATAATTATCTGTCTCATTCTGTCCAACTGATCCAAAATTATAGAACGCCACGCTTGTTTTCACATTTCCATCCTTTGCATACAAAAACGATACACAAAGAAGCTGTCCATTCGGTGATATGCTGATGCTGACGGGATATCCGCTGTCTTTCATCGTGGTTTTAAAATTTGCAAGTGTCTTGCCCTGTGAATCATACAGATTGATCCATGTAACATTTGTATCATCCAGGATCGCTGCTACTACGCCCTGTGATGCGACACAAAAATCACGGATCGGCAGATTGGTATCAATCTGCCCAAGTGCGCCTTTTGTATCAGCAACATAGATCATATGTCCATTATAATCCCCTATCGCTGCAGCATTTTGGCAGGTATGAACAATCGGTGCCTGCATCTCATATGTTTGGTTCCATTGTGCCTGCCCGCCCGCATTCATACAGCTCATACCATCTTTGCTGTACTGTAAAATATAATTGCCAAGTGCAACTACAGAAGTTCCTTCCAGATTTGATTCAGCAATAGTACGAACCACCTTTGATTCTGAATAGACCTTATCCTTCCACTGAATATAAATCACTGCAAGAACAGCACAGACCAACGCCGCAGAAAGAATTGTCCTGTAAAAAACAATCAGTTTATGACTCCTGATTTTTTCTGTATAGGAAGGTGCTTCCTTCTGCAGATCACTGCTCTTCTTATCATTATGAAATTTGCTTTTCGTATAAGAGCTGAAATCTCTTACTTCTGCCATCTGGAAGCGTCTCTTTCATATATCATCAACTAAACTGGTACATTGTTACTGCGTCATATTCTCTATCTGGTCCAAAAATCGGATCCGGAAAGGAAGGTTCATTTATGGAATTGGGATAAAACTGTGTTTCAAGACAGAAGCCATCGTGATCACCATATATTGCACCATCCTTACCGCAGTCACAATGAAATCCATTTGCCGAATAAAACTGGAATCCAGGTAAAGTCGTTGCACAGTGTAATGTTATCCCTGTTACAGGGTTGGTTACATTTGCAAAGTTGCGCAGTGATCCATCCGCCGCATCAATACAGAAATTGTGATCATATCCATTAACCAGCTTCAACTGTTCAAAGTCAGCATCAATATCCCGTCCGATTGTTTTCGGTTTGGTAAAATCAAGCGGGGTACCCTCAACCGTTGCAATTTCCCCTGTTGGAATTGCACCCTTTACTACGGGTGTATAATGTCCTGCATTCAATTGCATAACATGCTGCAATACATTACCGGAATCATGTCCTCCAAGATTAAAGTATGCATGATTGGTAAGGTTAAGATATGTTCTGGCATCGCTAAGTGCATGATAGTGGAGCTTTAGTTCATTATCATCCGAAAGTGAAAATGTTAAAGTTACATGTCTGTTTCCTGGAAATCCCAGATCACCTGCAGGTGAATCTATTGAAAAAGTGACCTCATTTTCTGTCTCTTCCGCTTCCCAAATACGCTTATAAAAACAATTATCTGTATCCGTATGAAGGTTGTTTTCTCCTTCATTTGCAAGCATATGATAAGTCACTCCATCGATTTTGTATTGTGCCTTTGCTGTTCTGTTTGCAACCGGTCCGACAGTCGCACCCACAGAACCTCTGTTGATAAAATATTCCTCCAACTTTTCAAATCCAAGTGTTACATCTCTTTTTACACCATTTTTATCCGGCAAGATAATATTTCGGATAATTGCACCATAGTTCATGACGCAAACTTCCATATCATTTTTATTAGTCAGGTGATAACCATATACCGGTGCTCCCTCAGGTGTTTCTCCCAAAAACTCTCTTTTTACTCCCATTATATCCTCCTTATAGTTCAGTTCTGCCTTCTAATGCACGAAGCAGCGTAACTTCATCTATATATTCCAGATCTCCGCCAACCGGAACACCACTGGCGATTCTCGTCACCTTAATTCCTGTCGGTTTAATCAATTTACTGATATACATGGCGGTAGTTTCGCCTTCCAGACTTGAATTAGTAGCTATAATCACTTCTTCCACCTGCTCCGTCCCAAGCCTTGCCATTAATTCCTTGAGACGAATATCATTTGGTCCAATCCCCAACATGGGAGAAATCGCACCATGAAGAACATGATAAACCCCCTCATATTTTCCAGTCTTCTCATATGCCGCAAGATCTCTTGCATTCTCAACTATCATGATCGTATGATGATCTCTTTTTGCATTTGAACAGATCGGGCAGATATCATCATCCGTAAGCGTACAACAGATATTACAATAATGAACATTTTCTTTTGCATCAGTAAGTGCTCTGGCCAAACGTTCTACTCTGTCTTTAGGCATATTAATAATATAGAAAGCAAGTCGCTGTGCCGACTTGCCGCCAATTCCGGGAAGTGCTGCAAGCTCATCAATCAATCGATTAATATGTCCGCTGTAGAGATCCATCAGAATCCAAGTCCTCCGCCAAGCCCAAGACCGCCGGTCATTTTACCAAGAGTCTCACTGCTGGCCTGATCTGCCATTCCCATGGCTTCATTCACTGCTGCAACAATCAAATCCTGTAACATTTCAACATCATCCGGATCAACCGCTTCTTTGGATATTTTAATTTCCTTAAGTGACTTTGCCCCTGTTACTGTTGCTTCAACTGCTCCGCCTCCGGCCTTAGCCGTGAAATCTTTAGTTTCCATTTCTTTCTGGCTTTCTTCCATTTGGCGCTGCATACGCTGTGCCTGCTTCATCAAATTACTCATATTTCCAGGCATCCCGCCCTGGAATCCTCCACGTTTACTCATCATTCTTCTCCTTTATTCCTGAAAATCTTCCGGTTCGTCCGGTTCATCGTCAGTATCCTGTTCCTCAAAAGCATTATCATCTGCCTGTTCAGCTATCGCCGCCATAGCTGCTGCGTCTTCATAAAGCATTGCCGCATCAGGGGGTAACTCCTCAGACATATCCATATGTTCCTGCTCATCTGCCACATTTTCTGCTTCATTTTTTTTCGTATATCTGGGCGCTGCCGATTCATCCTCTGTAACAATATCAAAATTGATAGCCTGTAAATCAATATAGGTTTCTTCAAAATGTTCAGTCGGTGTCAGATAACGAATTTCCACAAAAACCTGCTTCTGCATTTCTCTTGACAAAGCCGCTTCAATTTCCTGCTGCTCATGTTTTGCAGTTTCTGCTCTTATTTCATCATTAAATACAATCTGAAGCCGGCCATCATTTCCAAGGCTTAATTTGGGAGGTGGTGCCATCTGCAGATATACTTTAGCAGGTGCGGGGCATTTACTGACAAACTTACCCCAGTTCTTGACAATGAATTTTATTTCATCCGGTACTGCCCGATCAAAAACCTTCTGCTGATCCGACACAGCGATCTGTGATGCCTGTTTCGTCCCTGCGGCAGATGCAGCTGCAATCTGACCTGACCTGATCTGTCCGATAACTTCTTTTGATCTGGCATCATTTTCTTCCAGAATTCTGACACGATCCAGCAATGAATCTTGATTTTGTTCCATCTGTGGCTTACAAAGTTTTATCAATGTCATTTCAATCAGAATACGCTTCTGAACACCAAAACGCAACTGTGCAGAGAGCTCGGAAAAGACTCTGATATAGCGCATGATTGTATCCAGATCAGTTTCCTGCGCCTGCTGCTTCAGCGCACTCAGATGTTCCGATGAGATATCTATCACGTCCTCCATCTGATCAGAAGTCCGTACCAACATGAGATTGCGCAGATACCAGATAAAATCATTTACAAACTGTGTCAATTCTCTTCCCTGAATCACAATTTCAGCCAGCAATTCGATCGCTCCTGCTGCATCCTGCCTGTACAGACAGGAAAAAAGTTTCCCGAATACTTCTGTATCTACTGCTCCCAGTACTTTAAGTACTTTATCATATGTTAATTCTTCCCCATAATTAAAAGCAATACACTGATCCAGAAGGCTCAGGCTGTCACGCATGGAACCGTCAGCCAATCGTGCGATATAACGAAGTGCTTTCTCCTGTGCGGCAATCTGTTCTCTCTGCGTAACTTCTTTTAATCTGTCTTCAATTATATCAATTGTGATCCTATGAAAATCATATCGCTGGCACCTTGATAAGATTGTAATCGGTATCTTCTGAACTTCTGTCGTTGCCAAAATAAAGATGACATAGGAAGGTGGTTCTTCCAGTGTTTTCAGAAGTGCATTAAACGCACCCGTTGAAAGCATATGAACTTCATCAATAATATAAACCTTATATTTCCCCTGTGTTGGCGAATACGATACTTCATCAACAATCTCACGGATATTATCAACTCCATTATTGGATGCTGCATCAATTTCTATCACATTCATGCTGTTCCCGGCCGCAATTGACTTGCAGGCGGGGCATTCCCCACAGGGGCTTCCATCCACCGGATGTTCACAGTTCACTGCCTTGGCAAAAATTTTGGCAACAGAAGTCTTACCTGTTCCGCGTGTACCGCAGAACAGGTAAGCATGTCCAATCCGATCGGATTTTATTTGATTTTTCAGTGTTGTTACAATATGATCCTGACCTTTGACATCTGCAAAGACCGGTGGTCTGAATTTTCTGTAAAGCGCTATATATGACATGAATCACATTACTCCAAAGTATGGCATATTTTTATCAATCTCCAAAGCTTACACCAAGCATTTTGGCTTCTTTGATGATACTCGCATCCGGATCAACGGTTTTGAGTTTACCGGCAATTTCCTGCAGCGGTACCTTTACTATTTCGCGGTTCTTATATGCAAGCATATATCCGTATTGCTTTTTAATAATAAGTTGCCCTGCTTCCGCACCAAGCCTGCTTGCAAATACTCTGTCATACGGATCGGGAGCTCCCCCTCTCTGCATATGCCCCGGTACGGTAACTCTGACCTCACGCCCTGATTTTTTCTGAATCTGATCCGCAATTTCATAAGAAACCGACGGAAATGCGTAATGTGTCAGTTTGTCTTTATATTCTTTCTTGGATAATTTGGCATCTGCTTTGGAAATTGCCCCCTCAGCAACTGCAAGAATCGTAAAACGGCATCCCTTGGAAGCTCTTTCTTCTATGGCATCTACAACCTTATCAATATCATAAGCTATCTCCGGCAAAAGAATAATGTCCGCTCCGCCCGCAATCCCCGCATTCAAAGTAAGCCATCCGACCTTATGTCCCATAACTTCGACAATAAAAACCCGTCCATGTGAATCTGCCGTGGTATGGATACAGTCAATTGCCGTTGTCGCAACATCTACCGCACTCTGAAATCCAAATGTCATATCGGTTCCCCAGAGATCATTATCAATTGTCTTGGGGAGTGATACAATATTAAGGCCTTCTTCACGAAGAAGGTTCGCTGTTTTCTGTGAACCATTTCCGCCAAGTACCACAAGACAGTTCAGCTGAAGCTTGTGAAATGTCTGTTTCATTGCTTCAACCTTATCGACACCGTTCTCATCAGGTTCCCGAATGGTTTTGAACGGAACTCTGGAACTTCCCAGAATTGTTCCGCCTCTTGTCAGGATTCCAGAGAAATCTGCTGTTGTAAGCATTCTGAAATCGCTGTATATCAGCCCCTTATATCCATTGAGAAACCCATATATTTCTACTTCCTGGCCGCTGTGTGCAAGGCATTTTACAACTCCGCGCATGGCTGCATTAAGCGCCTGACAATCTCCGCCACTTGTCAACATACCGATTCTCATCATAGGAAAATCTCCTTTTATGAAGCACAAACCTCAACAATGTTATTGCCTGCTGCTACCGTTCTATTATACAAAATATTGACTCCGGTAACAACTGTTTGTTGACTTGCAGCATGCAAAACCTTATAATAGAAAAGCGCTTAAAAGTCTGATTTGATAGGCGTTTTTCTATGGGTGTTATTCTTTGAGGCACCCGTTCAATATAATATGGAGCAGTACTCAAGAGGTCGAAGAGGTCGCACTCGAAATGCGATAGGGCGGGTAACCGCCGCCAGGGTTCAAATCCCTGCTGCTCCGCTATTTGTTCCGGTATCCTTGGCCTGATACCGGAATTTCTGTTTTAATCACAGATTGTTTCTATTTCTCAACCTATTCCATCCTTTTTATTTTTTCTCATCATATTATCTGCATATCGGGATCTGATGCTGCAATCCTGATGCATATAAGGATCTCTCATTCCTGCATCATATCCTGATCGTTCTAATATCGATTTTATGCACCTCTTTTCATAAAACTCGCCAAAGAACACCTTCACTCTGTTTTTTCCAATACCACACCAAATATAGCCATAAAGACAATTGAGAAAAGGCAGCTATTTTCCAGCTTTATTCCGGATGATATCGCTTTAATATTTTCCCAAGGATAGCTCCCAGTATAACTGTACATACGATGGCGAATATGTATATTATGATCAAATGGTCTGCATATTGATCGAACCAGAATCCATAAAGAATTTGCCCGATCGGTGTAAACGCGGAGCAGATGGACATGATCAGTGCCATTATTTTGCCCATCATGGAAAGCGGGATATTTTTTTGCACCACTGTAAAAAATGAAATATTAATAATCGCAATCAAAAACAGGTAAAGAAATCCCATCCCCACAAAAATGATAACCGCCATCTGTTTCATAATAGCCGATGGATTAATAAAAATACTTGTACTGCATCCCATCCCTAATATTGCAAAACTTACAGCATAAAAATAGACATGCATTTTTTCAACCGGAATCCGCTTACTGATCTTGGGTGTCATAAGTGCCCCTGCAACCATTCCGCTTCCGACAATTCCCTGCACAATACCGAATGTCTGATTGGATACATGGAAAGTCAGCTTCAAAACGCTTGCTATTCCGATGCTGTAGATTGGTGTCATGAATAAATTTACAGCTGCAGAAAGAAGCAGCACATAAAAAATCAGTTTTTGTTCCCGAAACATAAAAATCAAGCTTTCTTTCATATCACTGAATATTTTCAGTGCACTGATTTTTTCATCTTGGCTGTTTACATTCGGCAATTGGAGAAATAATTCCAGAATTGCTGAACATAAGAAACTGATGAGGTTGATAATAATAATTATCCTGATTCCAAAAAATGCATATAAAAATCCCGCGCCTACAGAACCTCCCAGCAAAGTAACCGACGATATTGCACTAACATAACTGTTCGTTTTCATATACTCCTGCGGTCTGACAACCGATGGAATAACTGCACGAATCACCGGATCATACACCGTTCCAATTGTCGCCAGCAATAACATAAATACCGCTAAGGATATGATTGATGAAGGATTCTCTTTTAATGAACCCAACAGTAAAGCAAGCATCCCCGCACTTATAAGATCCAGTACAATCAACATCTTTTTCCTGTCTGCCAGATCTGCAATTGCACCTCCAACCGGGCTGATAAAGATCTGCGGCAAAACACTGAATGCAGTCAAGGCTGAAAAGGCTGCTACAGATCCAGTTAAATCCAGAATATAGAGAGAAAGCGCAAACCTTTGAATTGAGTTCCCTAAAAGAGATATAAATTGACCGGTTAATAAAAGATTTCTGTTTTTGTTGGACAACACCTGTTCCATGACACATTCTCCATTCCATAACAAGCTCTCTAAACCCAATTTTAAAATTATAGCACTGCTCCTATATAAATCAATTTTCTATTGTATTATTTTATTTTTCAAAAGATGCCAGTACCTTATTCCTGCAGATGTTTTCATTTTAAACTGGTGAAATAAAT
>JAGOGF010000252.1 GCA_017996845.1 Butyrivibrio sp. | reverse complement strand
CCAAACGACTTGCAAGATGCGTGGTGCCCATAAATACTCTTTATTCTTTTTACTGATTATTTGTTAGCATACATCTGGGTCATCTGATCCTGAATGTATTTTTGAACATCATCATATCCTGCAGTCTTCATCTTGCTGCGGAACTCATCAACCAGTGCTTTCGGATCATCACTTTGTCCAAATGCGATCTGCGGCATATAGGTTTCCCAAACTTCAGACATACTGGAAATCTCAGAGCTGATCGGATCTGTATCAATAACAAACTGTCCGTACGGATATGCAATGGCAAATGTATCGTATTCATCCATCATTTTCTTCTTGCCTTCGTTATCCCATGTAGCATTCGGAAGTTCCAGATCATCATTACGTCCCCACCAGTAATCTGTCACAATCATATCATCAGGTTCTTTATAGCCTTCCGGTCTTGTCAGATAATCAACACCATCTGTTGTTGTAACTGTGTACTGTTTTCCTTCAATACCATAATTGAAGAGTCTGTAGCATTCCTGGTCATTACGGAGCAGATCATATACCATAAGTGCTCTCTCCGGATTCTTGGAAGCAGCACTGACAGCCATTGCACCATGTGTTACAGAAAGTTTGGAGAGATTCTTTGTTTCCTTTCCGAAATAGAAGAATCCACATTCAAATCCTGCTGCTTTTGCCTTTGGTGAATCTGTAGAATACCACGTCTGTGTATGATGCTGATCTGCAGCTGTCTGACCTGCAGCAAATTCATCACGGGTTGCAGCGCCTGTATTATTCAAGACATCTTTTGTCCAAACCCCTTCATCATTCCACTTCTTCATCATATCAGCAAAATCATACAGCGTATCATCATCCATAAATGGAGAATATACCGTATACAGGTCATCCTTGGACTTTCCGTAGAACATATAGCTGCCAAGTCCATCTATGCTGACTGCAGGTGTATGCGAAGCAACCCATCCGGAAGCCATCGTTGTATACTGTGTACCGTCAGAATCCCATGGTGTGATATCCGGATGATTCTTAATTACACTTTCAAAATAGGTACTCATATCATCCCAGGAATTCACACCGCTTGTAAGACCTGCTTCCTTCGCATAATCATCACGATACATGAATCCATGATTGGTCCATTGTGCACAATGATCTTCCGGAATCAGATAAATATCTCCGTTATATTTGCAGGAATCCCAGTCATTTGCTGCAGAAACCTGTGCATAGGTCTTGGGGCAATATTTGGACAGCATGTCTTCCGTAAGTGGAAGGAATGCCCCCTTCTTCGCATTTGGCCATGCATCCAGCCAGTCTGTGGCTGTTCCAACAAGGTCAACTGATCCGTCAAGCGAGGACAACAGCAGATTGTAATTGGTCAGATAATCCGTCCATTCAATATAGGTAATCTGAATTTCAGCATTGCACTTCTCTGTCAGAATCTTATTGAGCTGATCCAGCATCTGTGTTGTATTATCATTATCAGGCTTATTACCTGTTGTAACATAATTGATTACAACATGTTCGGAAGTATCAATATCAGAAGCAAACCACTGATCCCCCGATGCGGATGTATCTGCAGCAGCCTCACTGCCATCTGCAGATGCTGATGTTGATGCTGAAGCCGTAGCATCCGAACTCCCTGTTTTTGAACTGCTCCCTGCAGCAGAGCCACAGCCTGTGGCCAATGATACTACCATTGTTGCACAGAGTAAAACTGAAACAACTTTCTTTTTCATATAAATCTCCCTTCTTATTGTGTTTTTCTATCTTCATTACCCCCATGGTAAGAAAGATCACCTTGAACTGCTTATAAATTCAACCTTTTACTGCCCCTACCGTAATACCTGAGATAAAATATTTCTGAACCGATGGATACAGGAAAATGATCGGTCCCGTAGCCAATACTGCTGTTGCCATTTTCAGTGATTCATCCGGTAGATCTGTAACAACTATATTGGCCCCCGCAACAGAATTCTTCAGTGAATTTACCTCATTAATAATTCTGTACAGTTGATACTGAAGCGGTCTGACATCCACCTTGGAAGAAAGGAACAAAGAGGAATAATACCACTCATTCCAGTAACCAAGTGCAATGAACAATCCGATTGTTGCAAGTCCAGGCGTCATCATGGGAAGAATCAGACTTGTAAAGATTTTAAAATCATTTGCACCATCGATTTTTCCGGATTCTGTAATTTCAAACGGAATACCTTTTACAAAATTCTTCATCAGAATAATCAGCCATGGTGACATTAAAAGTGGCAGTAAAATTGCAAAATAGCTGTCTTTCAGATGAAGATACTTCACAACCAGAAGATAAAAGGGTACAAGGCCGCCACTGAACAGGGTTGTAAAATAGATATAAAATGATATTCCATTCCGGAATGGGAAATCCGGTCTGCACAATGCATATCCTGTCATTGCCACAATAAACAGTCCGATTATCGTTCCTGCTACAGTAAGACCGATTGTAAGACCATATGTTTTAATCATTACCATTGGTGTTTTAAAAATCAACTGATACGCATATAACGAAAATTCTCTCGGCCAGATCTGAAATCCGTACTGCATAATGGACTTTTCGGATGAAAATGATGTTGCAACGATCAAGAGAAACGGGAACAGACATAACGCTGCGAATAATGAAATAAACACATATGCAAATCCCCTTACAATTTTATCCGATGCATCAAGTCTTACTTTTTTTGCCTTTACTGCTGTTTTTTCTTTTGCCATATTCCTATCGCTCCTCACCTCAGCGTCTTTTACCGGCGCATAACGATTTTATATTCAGATACCATGTTTTCAGAACAGTGAATATTCCGGATCAATCTTTTTGACGATTTTATTGCAAATCATTACCAGGAAGAATCCAAACACTGATTGATACAGTCCCACCGCACTGGCGTTCTGGAAATTAAAATTCGTC
>JAGOGF010000251.1 GCA_017996845.1 Butyrivibrio sp. | reverse complement strand
CTGCTGCTCACCGCCGCTAAGCGTTCCCGCAAGCTGATTCTTTCTTTCTTTGAGTCTCGGAAAACTCTTATAGACTCTTCGAATGGATTCTTCCACTTCTTTTTTATCTTTTCTCGTATATGCACCCAGTTTGATATTTTCCAGAACGGAGAGCTGCGAAAAAACGCGGCGTCCTTCCGGTACATGCGCCATTCCAAGTGATACGATTTTGTGTCCCGGCACCTTGGTAATATCAGTACCTTCAAAAAAAATGCTTCCGGATTTGGGAGATAACGTCCCTGTAATTGTCTGAAGTGTTGTCGTTTTACCCGCTCCGTTCGCTCCGATCAGTGCAATTACTTCTCCCTGATTTACATCAAAGGAAATTCCCTTAATTGCCTGAATCATTCCGTAATATACTTTCAAATCTCTTATTTCAAGCATTGCCATAAGTCATTTCCTTCCTACTCTCCCAGATAAGCCTTGATTACCAACGGATCATTCAGCACTTCTGAGCTTTTCCCCTGTGCAAGTTCCTGCCCGAAATTCAGAACCGTCAGTTCCTCACAGATCCCTGATACCAGTTTCATATCATGTTCGATCAGCAGGATTGTCATATCAAATTGATCTCTGACAAACCGGATTGTTTCCATCAGTTCCTTCGTTTCATTGGGATTCATACCTGCCGCAGGCTCATCCAGCAGCAGAAGCTTCGGATTCGTTGCAAGTGCTCTGGCGATTTCCAGTTTTCTCTGTTTTCCATATGGCAGATTTTCTGCAAGTGTTTCTGCCTCGTGGTCAAGATCAAAAACCTTCAGCAGCTCCATTGCTTTTTCATCCATGATCTTTTCTGTTTTGAAATAAGCCGGCAAGCGGAAGATGGCTGCTGCCGTAGAATATTTTTCCTGATTATGCAGACCGACCTTTACATTATCCAGCACAGAAAGTTCCTGAAACAAGCGAATATTCTGAAAAGTTCTTGCAATTCCTGCTTTATTAATATCAATCGTTTTTTTCCCCGTAATATTGACCTGATCCAGAAAAATGGATCCGTCTGTGGGTTTATATACCCCGGTGAGCATATTGAAAACAGTCGTCTTCCCTGCTCCGTTTGGTCCGATCAGTCCATATAACCTGCCTTTTTCAATCGACAGATTAAAATTATCTACCGCGCGAAGGCCTCCAAAGGAAATCCCCAGATTCTTTACTTCAAGTAAAGCCATTTTGTCATACCTCCTTCGATTTCCTGCTGAACTTCTCTTTACACTTCAGTACCAGCATCTGCCTCTTTTCAATCGCTGCAGGTGCCCAGTTCAGGAGCATCATAACGATCAAAATAATTGCATAGATCAGCATACGATAATCAGAGAGTCCGCGAAGCATTTCCGGAAGAAGTGTCAGAACAATTGCTGCAATGATAGAGCCCCTGAAATTTGCCATTCCGCCCAGTACAACAAATACAAGAATTAAAATAGAAGTATTGTAATCAAATTTATTGGCAGTCAGCGAAGAATAATAATGTGCATAGAGCACACCCGCAACTCCCGCGATTGCTGCTGAAATAGTAAACGCGATAATTTTATATCTGGTAATCTCAATACCAACTGACTCGGCTGCAATTCTGTTATCACGAATAGCCATAATTGCCCGTCCGGTTCTGGAGTTCACCAGAAATGTAACGACCAGAAGGACCAGAATCAACAGAATAACACCAATTGTAAAAGTGGAAATCTTCTCGGTACCTGAAATTCCCTGTGCCCCATCTATGATCATTCTGCCTGTTTCATCCATCTGGATCGTATCTTTGATAAATGCAAAATGAAGCCCTGACTTATCCATTCCAATATATAGAACATTCAGAAGTCCCTTGATGATTTCTCCAAATGCAAGCGTCACAATTGCCAGATAATCTCCGTTCAGCCGCAGTACGGGTATACCAATCAGGAACCCAAACAAAGCTGAAAAAATAATTCCGACCAGCAGTGCAAAAACAAATCGGATCGGCGCAACTGTGATCACATTCTGTGTCATATTGGAAAATAGTGCACTGGAAAAAGCACCGACAGACATAAATGCTGCATGTCCCAGACTCAGTTCCCCAAGATAACCGACACAGAGATTTAATCCGACTGCAACAATGGAATAAATACATAATCCAACCAGCAGATTGGAAAAGGAATAGGATAATGCCCCTGCTGCACTTAATATCTGAATTACTATAAATACCAGAACAATCATTCCAATGGTATTGATCAGATTCTGAGAAGTTTTACTGAACCCTGCCATTTTTTTCCCATATCCGTCTGTCAGTCTTTGAAATACTTTTTTCATTCTGCTCACCTACACCTTCTCACGAATCTGTTTACCGAGAATTCCGGTCGGTTTGATCAAGAGAACCAGAATCAGGACACCGAAAACAATTGCATTGGATAACTGGGAAGAAATATAGGCACTCGCAAGATCTTCTATAATACCAAGCAGAATTCCACCGATAAAGGCCCCCGGAATGGAACCGATTCCACCAAAAACCGCTGCCGTAAATGCCTTTATCCCCGGAAGTGCTCCTGTATAAGGATTCAGGGAATGATATTGTGAACACAACAGTACTCCTGCAATTGCGGCAAGTCCTGAACCGATTGCAAAAGTAAGCGATATGGTCGCATTTACATTGACACCCATCAGCTGCGCTGCATCCCGGTCTTCTGAAACAGCCAGCATCGCCTGCCCTGCTTTTGTCTTTTTAATAAACAGCATCAGCGCAATCATGATTACAATACATGAAACGATTGCCACAACCGTCACACTGGATATTTGCAGTTTTCCCCCTGCAAGTGAAAGTGGAGGCAGTTCAATTACAGATGTAAAGGATTTACTGTCTGCTCCAAAAATAAGAAGCGCCGCATTTTCAAGCAGATAGCTTACACCGATTGACGTAATCAAAACAGCC
>JAGOGF010000100.1 GCA_017996845.1 Butyrivibrio sp. | reverse complement strand
AATCAGGCAAATATATCGGCATTCTTCCTGATTATTATCAGATATTGTCCTTACAGTCAGGACTGCATTTCAAATTCAAAGTATACGATAACCAGACGGAGGCAAATGCCGCAGTTAAAAACAAAGAAGCAGATATTCTCAGCGTATTCAGCAGCGGTCCGGTTGCTGCTCACGAACTGGGCTATCGCCTGACATCTTCCTATGGCACATCCATTGCCGTTCTGATTTCCAAAACAGGTACCAGCCAGAAAGACATAAAAAAAATAGCCTGTAAGGGACGCAATGCCAATATCATTCAAAAAGGTCTGGATCCTGCAACCATTTCCAAGCTTGTCACTTATGATACCTCTTACGAATGCTTTGATGCACTGCGAAAAGGCAATGTTGATGCAATCATCAGTGGGTTACCGGGGGCAACCTGGACAGTCAACCAGGCCGATTCTTCTGCCTATACCATCTCTGCCATCTCCACGATTGAACTGCGCTTCTGTGGTGCGCTGAATTTCAGTAACAATATCCTGTGGTCTATCCTGAACAAAGCAATTGCTGTTTCCAATTACAGTTTTAACAGCATTGTCACACGCAATACACTTGCAGAAAACACCTGGAGTACTTTTATCACCAGAATTCCCTCTTCTATGCTGACTCTTTATACTGTATTTATGCTGCTGACAGTTATTGTTCTGATATCAGCCATATTTTCCTTGATCAGAAGGCAAAAAGAACGAACACAGATTTTACAATCTCAGGTTGAAAATGAAAGAAAAAGCCTGCAGCTTGCTTCCATGGAAAAAAGCGTGGAAGAACGGAACCGTTTTTTTTCAAATATCAGTCATGATATGCGAACTCCATTAAATGCCATTATCGGTTTTGCTGATCTTGCCGGTCAGAAAACCGTTTCTTCTGAAGTACAGGATTATCTGATCAAAATAAGACAATCCGGTAATCTGTTACTGGATCTGATCAATGACACCCTGACTCTATCCAAAATAAGCAGCAAAAAACTTTTCCTCTGCCCTGCTCCCGTTTCTGCGTGGGAACTGGTTGATGAGGTTGAAACACCGATTCGAAAAAGTGCAGAAGAAAAACACATTACCTTTATTGTGGATAAACCTCCGCGGGATCGGATCATACTGGTTGATAAACTGAATCTGCAGAAAATATTTCTGAATCTGCTCTCCAATGCAGTAAAATATACCCCCTCCGGCGGAACCGTAGAATTCAGACTGCATTATGTACGCTCTGCTGATCCGGATCCGGATACGATTGTGACCATTAAAGACAATGGCATCGGTATCTCCGAAGCATTTCTGCCTCATATCTATGAGCCTTTTGAGCAGGAGCATCAAAATGGATCTTACCCCTCCGGTACCGGTCTTGGTCTGTCTATTGTAAAACAGCTTGTCGATTTTATGCAGGGAGATATTCAGGTAACAAGCAAGTTGCAGGAAGGAACCACTTTTACGTTAAAGTTTCATTTTGCAGAAACAAACGCTATCCCGGAAACCTTTTCGGTAACGGATACGGAAGCACCTGCCTGTTTTGAAGGGCAAAAACTTTTGTTATGTGAAGATAATCAGCTGAATACTGAAGTTGCATGTGAAATACTTAAATTGTATGGTTTTAAGCTCGATACCGCTGCAAATGGGAACGAGGGTCTACGATTATTTGAAAAATCCAGCCCATATTATTATGCTGCCATTTTAATGGATCTTCGTATGCCTGTAATGGACGGCTACGAAGCCACTGCACGCATTCGTTTGCTGCAAAGACCGGATGCAAAGACGATTCCGATTATTGCAATGACCGCCGATGCCTTTGATGAAGATATCCAACATTGCCTTGAAAGCGGCATGAATGCGCACATTTCCAAGCCGATCAATCCTGAAATTCTGAAAAAGACTTTGCTTAAATGGATCAGATATACAGATTAAATCAGAAAAAAACAGAATGAATAACGATCATAAACTTATATCAGAATTCCTTCCAGATGATCACATTCATGTTGAATGATCTGTGCTGTCCATCCGGAATATTTCTGCCTGTGTTTTCTGAGTTCCATATCCTGATATTTCACTTCGATATCATGATAGCGGGTAATACTTCTGGTGTCTGAAAGAGAAAGACAGCCTTCTTCCGTTTCATAAGCACCACTTCTTTTTATGATCACCGGATTCAGCATTGCGATATTCATTGTTTCCACATTAACAACAATGATTCTCTTTCGTATACCAATCATATTGGCTGCCATACCCACGCATTCTGATTCATGCGCCCCGAGTGTATCCAGCAGATCCTGCGCCGTCTGTATATCGTTTTTCGTCGCCGGTTCTGCTTTCTGACTCAAAAAAAATACATCTTTTATAATCTGTTTTACCATTTCCGCTTCCCCTGCTCTTTCCCTAATTCCAGTTTTTCCATATATCGGAGGCATAACCAATTGTGGCCTCATGACCGTTGCGGACAATCGGAAGTCTGAGAACCGACTGATTCTCAAATACTTTTTCTTCTCTGTCTTCTTCCGCAATATATCGGATCAGAATAATCAGTTCTCTGTCTTTACAGTCCGGGTCAATCATACGTTCCACTCCCCCTGTTGCCTGCAGGACGGAGTGAAACTCTCCTTTTGACAACCCTTTTTCTTTCATATCAATACTTTGAAATTTAATTCCGCGTTCCTTAAAATAGCGTTCTGCCTTCCGTGTATCTGCGCTTTTCTTTGTTCCGAAAATCTGAATATTCATATTTACCACCATTTATCGTGCCAGAAGACACTCTATCACATACAAAAACCTGATACATCCCCATGCATCAGGTTTTCACGATTCGCCCCATATATTATCCGCATCGGTTGCATGAACTATTTCTCATCTTCACAGTTCATGTTTGTGAGACCGCAGGTCTTATCATCATCATGCGTCATACGATTCATGTCATTGATGGAAGCACCTTTTGGTTTCTCCTGCTCTTCGCAGTTCATGTCGGTAATTCCGCATGTTTTATCATCTTCCTGCGTCATTCCGTTCATGTTGTTGATGGATGTCTTTTTGTCAGCCATTCCCACGCACCTCCTCTGCTTATTCACTATTATGTTCTAGGATCTCCAAAAAAACAAGATAATTTTAAATATTTAATAATATATCTTTGTCACATTGTGTTTTTTTGTGCATGCTGCACAATTATTACTTGCTTATCAAAACGGTGCGATTTAGAATAACATTATGAAACCATTATTTTTCAGAAAGGCATGGTGTATATTATGGATAATATGATCGGTAAACAGTTAACATCTTTTTGTGTCCGGGGATATCATCAGGGTAACCTTGTAACCGTTACTGACAATGATCTATTGGGAAAATGGAATATTCTCTTTTTTTATCCTGCTGACTTCACCTTCGTATGTCCTACTGAACTGGGTGATATGGCAGACCACTATTCTGATTTTAAAAATGAAGGCTGTGAGATCTATTCCGTATCAACTGACAGTGAATATGTCCATAAAGCGTGGGCAGACGCCTCCGATACCATTCGCAGGATTCATTACCCCATGCTCTCCGATCATTCCTGGATTCTGTCTGAAGCATTCGGGGTATTGGTTTCCGGGCAGGCTTTACGTGCCACATTTATCATCGATCCAAAAGGTGTGATTCGTTCCTACGAAGTCAACGATATGGGAATCGGCCGCAATGCGGCAGAAATTCTGCGAAAGCTTCAGGCTGCAAAATTTGTCGCAGAACATGGCGATCAGGTTTGTCCTGCCAACTGGCAGCCCGGTGATGAAACCCTGAAACCCAGTCTGGATCTCGTCGGTAAGCTGTAAAATCTTGCGGAGGATAATCTCATGTATGATTTTGAACATATTCCTGCTGTTTCAGAATTAGTTGATGATGCATTCCGGAAAGGTGCAAGTCCTGTCCTGGATCGCCTTGATCAGAAAATAAAATTGCAGTGCATTTTACAGCCTGCAGGTTTCGGTTCAACGGAAGACACTTTATGCACTTCATCTCTGCAAATGGCTTCTTTCCTGAAAGCTTTTACCAGCCTGACGCAATATTGCGAAGTAGAATTCCATCTATCCGGTGAAGATCCCCGTCTGGAAGAAATTCTCCATTGTCACCAGCATTACCCTGCAACCGGGCTCTTTCTTGCGGATGGTACCTATTCCGGAATTTCATTTCTCGGAATCCCGGGTGGAAAGGAAATCAATTCATTTCTGCTTGCCATATATAACCTCGCCGGACCGGGACAACCTATTGAGCCTGATATTACAAAAAAAGTTTCCTGTGTGCATGTGCAAAAGGATATTTCTGTACTGGTCTCACTTTCCTGTCATCACTGTGCAGATACCGTAATTGCAGCCATGCGCCTTGCGTCCTTAAATCCTTTGATTTCTGCCCGGATGATCGATGCCAGACTTTTCCCTGATCTGATTGAACAATATCATCTGGAACGTGTTCCTGTCATACTTTTAAACGGAGAAGCCGCTGCAATTGGCGGAAAAGATATTTCCGAAATTCTGGAACTGCTGGTCTGAGACCGGCAGTTTTTGATATGTCTGTGTTTTTATCAATATATATATTTGTGATTTTTTTGCTGTTTTTCGGTACAAAATAGTGCGTTATTACTTTATTTGTATGGTTTTGCAGGATCATGCTTTGTTTATAATTACTTTATTATTATATCAATATCTTTTTCAATATTGCACATTGCACAATTATATGTTACAGTATTCATACAAGTTAATAGCAAGCCAATGAGACGAGAGAATGTGGCTATCAGACAGCTGGCGCTGTTTTGTTCATAGTAGACGCATTTTCTTTTTTTAATGTCTGCAGAACAAAACACAAAAGGAGAATCATGTGCAAAGCATTCATTAATGATATTGAAGCATCCCCGATAATTGCAGCTGTCAAAGATGATGATGGCCTTCACAAATGTCTTTCTTCCGATGTAAATACCGTATTCATTTTGTATGGGGATGTCTGCACCATTCCCTCCATTGTCAAAACAGTCAAAGATTCCGGGCGTACCGCAATGGTACATATGGATTTGATCAATGGATTAAGTGCACGTGATATTTCTGTTGACTTTATCAAACAGAATACGCCTGCAGATGGTATTATTTCAACAAAATATAACCTGATCTCCCATGCAAAGGAAATCGGTCTGAATACCGTCCTGCGTTTTTTTGTGCTTGACAGTATGGCGCTTGTCAATATAGAGAGACAATCAAAACCCGGCATTATGCAACCGGATGCCATTGAAATATTGCCTGGTATCGTTGTTCCGAAAGTAATCAAAAAAATCAATGCCATCAGCAGAGTTCCTGTCATTGCCGGTGGACTCATTACTGATAAAGAAGATGTTATGAATGCTCTTTCCAGTGGTGCAATCGGTATTTCCAGTACCAATCAGGATGTCTGGTTTCTTTAAACCGTTTTTCCGTATCCAATAGCCGAACAGCTATCCTATACAATGTTCTGCTGAAAATATTACACAAAAGGTAAGTGCAAAAGGAGGAAAAAGGTAATGGCAAAGTATGTAATGGCTCTCGATTCAGGCACCACAAGCAACAGATGCATCCTTTTTAATGAAAAAGGTGACATGTGTTCCGTTGCACAGAAAGAATTTACCCAGTACTTTCCGAAACCAGGCTGGGTAGAGCATGATGCAAATGAAATCTGGTCTACACAGCTCGGTGTCGCAGTTGAGGCAATGTCCAAGATTGGGGCAACTGCAGAAGACATCGCAGCAATCGGTATTACCAATCAGCGTGAAACTACCATTGTATGGGATAAGAATACGGGAGATCCTGTATATCATGCAATTGTATGGCAGTGCCGCCGTACATCCGAGTACGCAGATTCCCTGAAAGCAAAAGGGCTTACTGACACTTTCCGTGAAAAAACCGGTCTTGTTATTGATGCATATTTTTCAGGAACAAAGCTGAAATGGATTCTGGATAATGTGGAAGGGGTTCGGGAACGCGCAGAAAAAGGGGAACTTCTATTTGGAACCGTTGAAACCTGGCTGATCTGGAAACTGACCAAGGGACGTGTTCATGTAACAGATTATTCCAATGCATCAAGAACCATGATGTTCAATATCAAGGAGTTGAAGTGGGATCAGGACATTCTGAAAGAAATGAATATTCCGGAATGCATGCTGCCTGAACCAAAGCCTTCCAGCTGCGTATATGGAGAGTCTGATCCGCAATTCTTTGGTGGTCCCATTAAAATAGGCGGTGCTGCAGGTGATCAGCAGTCAGCACTTTTCGGTCAGACATGTTTTACAGCCGGAGAAGCAAAAAACACCTATGGAACAGGTTGTTTCATGCTTATGAATACAGGTGAAAAACCAATTTATTCCAAAAACGGTCTTCTGACTACAATCGCATGGGGACTGGACGGAAAGGTGAACTATGCGCTGGAAGGTTCTGTATTCGTAGCAGGTGCTGCAATTCAGTGGCTTCGCGATGAACTTCGCATTATTGACAGCTCTCCGGATTCCGAATATATGGCACAAAAAGTGAAAGATACCAATGGCTGTTATGTGGTGCCTGCCTTTACAGGACTGGGTGCTCCTTACTGGGATCAGTACGCAAGAGGTGCAATTGTAGGTCTGACACGCGGTTGCAACAAATACCACATCATTCGCGCAACACTGGAATCCCTTGCTTTTCAGGTTAATGATGTCCTTCATTCTATGGAACTGGATTCCGGTATGCATCTGAGCAGTCTTAAGGTTGACGGTGGCGCATGTGCCAACAATTTCCTGATGCAGTTCCAGTCGGATATTATAAATGCTCCGGTTAATCGTCCGCAGTGTGTTGAGACAACCGCAATGGGAGCCTGCTACCTTGCCGGCCTTGCAGTCGGATATTGGAACAGCAAGGAAGATGTAATCAAAAACTGGCAGATTGACCGCGTTTTCAAACCTGAAATGAATGAAGAAGACCGTGCTTCTCACATCAAAGGCTGGAATAAAGCAGTAAAATGTTCCTATGGTTGGGCAAAGGAGGAGTAAAAAATGAAGATACTTATCTGCGAACTGATCGGTACCATGATGCTGATTTTGCTTGGTGATGGTGTTGTTGCAAATGTAACGCTGAATAAGTCAGGTATGAAAGGTGCCGGATCCATTCAGATCACGTTTGCCTGGGGTCTTGCTGTTCTTATCCCGGCATTTATCTTCGGCGCTGCAACCGGTGCACATTTTAATCCGGCTCTTACCATTGCACTTGCCGTTGACGGCTCCATTTCCTGGGGTGTTGTTCCTTTATATATCACCGGGCAGCTTCTTGGCGCTTTTCTCGGAGGTTGCATTGTTTATCTTCTCTTTATGAAACAGTTTGAAGCAACCGATGATGCCAATACCAAACTTGGCGTATTCTGTACAAGTCCTTCCGTTCCGAACACTGCCCTGAATTTTCTCTCTGAACTTGTCGGAACTTTCGTTCTTGTATTTGCGATCAAAGGTATCGGTAATGTAACAGGTGCAGGCACTGTAGGACTGAACTATCTGCTTGTATTCGGAATTATTGTTTCGATCGGTATGTCTCTTGGCGGTCTGACAGGATATGCCATTAATCCTGCAAGAGATCTGGGGCCTCGTATTGCACATGCCATTCTGCCAATTCGCGGTAAAAGAGATGCAAACTGGGGTTACGCATGGATTCCGGTTCTTGGTCCAATTTGCGGTGCCGTACTTGCAGTACTTGTATTTGCTGCTATTCCGTGGTAAAATAATATTATAAAAAGATTTGTAACTGAATAACTGTTGCGGAGACTGGAGTCAGGCAAATAGAGCACATTGGAATGTGTTTTACTTGTTCTGGCTCCTTTTTAAATGTATAGAAATGAACTAATCACAGATGGAAGGAGAATAAACTGATGTATGATATCGTAATTATCGGTGCGGGTGTCACGGGCAGTGCCGTTGCACGGGAACTGTCACGTTACAAAACAAACATCTGTGTTCTGGAAAAAGGTGAAGATGTATGTTCCGGTACGTCCAAAGCCAACAGTGCAATCGTTCATGCAGGATTTGATGCTGCAGAAGGATCGCTTATGGCACAGATGAATGTACAGGGAAACGAAATGATGGAGGATCTCTCCAGAGATCTGGATATTCCATTTAAAAGAAACGGTTCTCTTGTTGTATGTATCCATAAGGAAGAACTGGATGGATTACAGGAATTATATGACAGAGGTGTTGCAAATGGTGTTAAGGGTCTGAAAATCCTTACGCGGGAAGAAGTTCTTGCGCTTGAACCGAACCTTTCTGAAAATGTTGAAGGAGCGCTTTTCGCTCCGACCGGTGGAATCATTTGTCCTTTTACCCTGAATATCGCACTTGCAGAAAACGCAAATATGAATGGTGTAGAATTCCGGTTTAATACAAAAGTTGAGAATATCACCAGAGAAAATGGTATTTATCATATAAGAACCTGTAACGGCATGGTAGACGCCCGTTATGTCATAAATGCTGCCGGAATTTATTCCGGTCATTTCCATAATATGGTCAGTAAAAATAAAATTCACATTACCCCAAGACGGGGTGACTATTGTCTGCTTGATCAGGAAGTCGGAAATTACGTTACACATACGATTTTCCCGCAACCGACCAAACTGGGAAAAGGCGTTCTGGTATCTCCCACAATCCATGGAAATCTGATTGTCGGGCCAACCGCTGTTGATATAGAAGATGCAGAGGGCACCAACACAACTGCTGAAGGTATCAATGAACTGATCAATAAAGCAAGTCTGCATGTAAGAAATCTCCCCATGCGCAAAGTCATTACTTCTTTTGCAGGTCTGCGGGCGCATGAAGATCATCATGAATTTGTGATCGGAGAAGTCAGTGATTCTCCCTGCTTCATTGATTGTGCCGGTATCGAATCTCCCGGTCTTACCAGTTGCCCCGCAATTGGCCGAAAGATTGCTCTTATGTTACGTGATAGGATGCATCTGGAAGAAAAAACAGATTATATTTCAACTAGAAAAGGAATTCTGAATCCATCCAAATTATCCATGCAGGAACGCGATGAACTGATTCGGACAAATCCCGCCTATGGCAACATCATATGCCGGTGTGAATCCATTTCGGAAGGTGAGATTCTGGATGCCATTCATCGCCCGCTCGGTGCCAGGTCCCTTGATGGAATAAAGCGCAGAACACGTGCCGGAATGGGAAGATGTCAGGCCGGTTTCTGTTCCCCGAGAACAATGGAAATCCTGCATCGTGAACTTGGACTTTCCTATGAAGAACTGACCAAAAGCGGAGGCAGATCCAATCTTGTTCTGGAAAGAACAAAAGCAGAAGACGGAGGTGAACAGATATGATCTCATATGATATCGTCATTGTAGGCGGCGGTCCAGCCGGACTTGCAGCAGCCATCTCTGCCAGGAAAAGCGGAAT
>JAGOGF010000022.1 GCA_017996845.1 Butyrivibrio sp. | reverse complement strand
AGTAGTGGATATTTCAGACGTGTTAAAAAAATATAACTGTGAGTCATCATTGAATGAGTCGGCTGTTTCACTTCTGAAGACATTATCAGGAACAGATGATATTTACGATCTTCCGCTTGGCTTAAATGTTGAGGGCTTTTGGTATAACAAAGCAGCATTCGAAAAAGCAGGGATTACAGATACTCCGGCAACCTGGGATCAATTCGAGGAAGATTGTCAGAAACTGCAGACTGCCGGCATTCAGCCAATTGCTGCAGGTGGATCTGATAAATGGGGTGTAACAAGACTGATCAATGCATATCTGGTGCGGACGGCAGGCTCTGATGCGATGAAGAAAGCATACGACGGAGAGACAAAATATACAGATAAAGAATATGTGGATGCTGCAAGCAAAATTCAGGAATGGGCTACAAAAGGGTGGTTTGGTAAAGGTGTTAATACAGTAGACATGACAACGGCAGGAACGATGTTAATGAATGGGCAGGCAGGTATCTTCTACAATGGCAGCTGGTTTACACAGAATTTAAATGATACTTCTGCAAATAAGGCAGGGGCTGATGGAATAGGATTCTTCAATGTTCCGGTAGCAGATGCAAGCATTTCAGCAAGTGACAGCTATTCCATGAACTGTGGAAACATTCTTGCATTCAGTCAGGATAAATATGATGATGGAACGGGATGGTTTATAAAGTATTTAGTAGAGAATATGGGAAATATCGCAATGGAAACGCAGGGAACTGTTAAAGGGTACAATTATAATGTGGACAGCAGTAAGGTAACCGGATATACACAGCTCGTACTGGGTGAACTTGGAAAGGCAAAATCAGCATTTACATGGTATGAAGCAACGATGGACAGTCAGACCTCTACAGTTGCGCAGGAACAGGTACAGAGTCTTCTTACAGGAGATATTACACCACAGGATTATATGCAGGCAATTCAGGATGCACATGATATGAATGCCGAATGATGCTTAACAGAAAAGGGTGTCGCCTCTGGTAGGCGGTACCCTTTTTCTCTTATATTGATACTACTTGCTTACATACAGGAAAGGCATGGTACATCTATGAAGAAAGTACTGCAAAATAAAAAAGCAATCATGCTGTTTGTACTTCCGGCACTCATTTTATACAGCATTGTTGTTATCGTTCCGATTTTTTGGTCATTCTATTATTCGTTTTTTGATGGTACCCCGGGATTATCGTGGAAGTTTGTGGGAATGAAAAATTATGCACTTCTCTTTAAGGATAAAAATTTCAGAACAGCATTGACCGTCAATCTGAAATATATAGCATTTACAATGGTTGGACAGGTAGGACTTGGTCTTCTTCTGGCACTTATGTTTACCTTCTGGCTGACAAAATGTAAGACCATCGTTCGTACATTGGTATTTTTTCCGGTAGTACTTCCGACAGTTGCGGTTGGAACACTGTTTCAGAAAATATATGAGATCCAGCCCAATTATGGACTTTTAAATTCTCTTTTAGACAGTATTGGATTACAAAAACTGATTCAGCCATGGGTCGGACAGGCTTCTACAGCGTTGGGTGCACTGTGTGTCATGGATGTGTGGGTAGCAATGGGATTTTATTCAGTTATCTTTTATAGTGCGATTCTGGATATTCCCGGGGATATTATTGAGGCAGCCAGAATTGATGGAGCCAGTGGCTTTTCTCTTTTCCGATATGTACTGAGTCCGCTCTTAAAACCAATTACAATTGTTTCATTGGTATTTAGCTTTTCAGGAACGGTAAAAATGTTTGAATCAGCACTTGCACTTACCAACGGTGGGCCGGGGAACGCAACCAGATCATTATCGATGTATATGTATCAGGCATCTTTTACTTATAATAAAGTGGGATATGGTAGTGTTATTGCCCTGTTTATTTTCCTTTTATGTATTGTAGGAGCCAGAATAATTCAGCATTTTGATACAAAGGAAGAGTAGGGGGAAATCATGGAAAAAACGGCAATCAGAAATAGAAATAGAAACAGAAAACCTTTTTCACTAAAAAAATGTCTTATTGCATTTTTCATTTTTTGTCTTGTAATGATAGAAATATATCCAATTTTCTGGATGCTTACGGCGTCCTTCAAACAAAGCTATGAGTGGACATCCAAGCCTGCATATGCACTTAATGATGGATTTTATCTACAGAATTATATAGATGCGTGGACAAGAGGAAATATGGCGATCTTTTTCAAAAATTCGCTGATTACAACATTGTTGTCTTTGGTCTTTATCGTTTTCTTTACAATAACAGTTTCTTTTGCTTTAACAAAAATGGAATGGAAATGGCGTGATAATGTAGCCCAATATTTTCAGCTGGGCATTATGGTTACAGTAACAACCTCGCTGATACCATTATTTCAGATTTACAGCAAATTGGGACTAATTAATACAAGAACCTGTTTGATTATTACCTATACGGCATTTGGTCTTTCTCTTTCCATTTTTCTGGCAACAGGATTTCTTCGTTCTTTCCCGAATGAAATTATGGAGGCGGCAGTTGTGGATGGATGTGGGATTTATAAACTGATGTGGCATGTTATTATTCCACTGATGAAGAATGCAATTGTTACAGTATTGGTGCTGCAATTTTTCTTTAAGTGGAATGACCTGATTTTTTCAATGACCTTTATTAACAGTACGGAACTTAAGACGGTTCAGACAGGACTTCTTTATTTTTCGGATGAATTCGGAAATAAGAACTGGGGCGCTATATTTGCTTCGGTATCCATGAGTGTGATGCCTATGCTGGCGCTTTATACTGCATTGAATAAAACCGTTATCGAGGGTATGACAGCAGGTGCTGTGAAAGGCTGATATGAATAAGGAAAAAGAGTATTCGGAAATTCTGGAAAACTATATTCTGGAAAATATTCCAGGAATGCTGAAAGAACCGCGAAGCTTTATCAGATATCCGTTTATTGATCCGGGTTCTGTATATGATGGAAATGTGTGGGACTGGGACACGTATTGGTCGGTATATGGGTTATTTTCTGTTATACAGAAAACAGGCGATGAACAGCTTAAGAAAAAAGTGATAGAACATGCTAAGGGAAATGTTTTTAATTTTATGGATCATCAACTGGCAGATGGGTATATCCCGATGATGATTGAAGTTGCCCAGTGGTCACAGCCATATTTAAATGTAAAGCATAAAGAAGGTGTAAGGATGAATATGCATAAACCTTTTTTATGCAGTCAGATCTGCCTGATCAGTGATTATCTGCAGGATTATGAATGGGCGAAAAGATTTGCAGAGCAGCTGGAACGCTATTTTTTGTACTATAAAACATACTTTCATGAAAACTGCGGTCTATACGTCTGGCATGATGATATTATGATTGGAATGGATAATGATCCGGCAAGTTTTGGAAGACCATATGATTCAACTGCAAATATTTTCCTGAACAGTTTTATGGTAAGAGAATTGAAAAATTATGCCGTTTACCTGGAAAAGACCGGAGCAAAAAAAATTTTGATTCGAAAGATAAAAAAAGAAGCAGAACAGCTGATTCAGTGCATACAGCAGGAATGTTATGATCAGCGGGACAAATTTTTTTATTCTGTAGATGTGGATATTCATACAAGGAGGTATGACTGGTTTCATGAAGGATTAGGCGTTTTCTGGAAAACGCTTCCTATAAAAATCAGGACATGGTCGGGATTTCTGCCCATGTGGGAAGGCTTTGCGACAAAAGAACAGGCGGCAGAACTGGTGACCCATTGGAAGGATGTAAATACTTTTTCAAGTCCTTATGGAATAACAACACTTGCAAGAGATGAGAAAATGTTTCACATTGCTGCAACCAATAATCCGTCAGATTGGTTAGGACCGATCTGGATCATAGCAAATTTCATTGTATTCAAAGGCTTTTTAAACTATGGATATGTGGAAGAAGCACAGGAAATGTATAACAGAACGCTTAAACTGCTTGGACGGGATCTGGAAAAAACGGGATGCTTCCATGAATATTATGATCCGGATTCAGGGGAGCCGGTAATGAATGGCGGATTCATGAACTGGAATATTCTTGTTTTAAGCATGAAAGAGGAAATGAGTCATATTTGCAAAAAGGAGTAATAGGGATGCCAGGTAGAAAAAGAGAATTTTGCAGCCAGCATTGCTATTAGGGCTGTATGTTTATGAGATGTAATGATCCATCATGAAAATCAGACTTATTTTAATTCAAAAAATGCTTTAATGACAAAGAAAGAACTAAGGTAAGGAAAATGATAAAAATAGAAAAAGTTACAATGGATTATGTTTCAGAACTTTGTGGAGTAACTGAAATACCGCAGATCGGTTGGGTGATGGAAAGTGATCACCGAAATGTATGGCAGGAATCCTATGAATTGCAGATATCGGAAGACAAGGATTTTGCAGATTGTGTTTATGAATCCGGTTTGGTACAAAGCTGCGCATCACAGCATGTGATGGCTGATTTTTATCTGAAATCCATGACAAGATATTTTATCAGGGTAAAGGTGATTGTAAGCTCAGAAGCAGAGGGGAAAAAAGAAAAGGAAAAAAGTGACTGGAGTGAAACGGTCTTTTTTACAACTGCATTATACAATCAGGAGTGGAAAGCAGATTTTATTTCTGCAGATTCCGATAATGATCAGAAGAATTCGAAGGGGACTTTGGTTCGAAAGTCTTTTCCGGTGGAAAAGGAAGTAAAGTGTGCCTATGTATGCGCCACTGCACTTGGCTTGTATCAATTATTTATAAATGGAAAAAAAGTTGGAAAAGATGAACTTACACCTGGATTTACATCCTATCATAAACACCTGGTTTATCAGACCTATGAAGTAACGGATTATCTTCAGAATGGAGAGAATGTCATTGGCGCCATGATTGGTGCCGGTTGGTATAAAGGGAAAATGGGGTTTCTGGGCAGATATAATAATTATGGCGAAAGGTCTGCTTTCTTAGGTCAGCTTTTGATCACATATACAGATGGAACAAGTGAAACTGTTGCATCAGATATTTCATGGAAAGGAAATGATGCGCCTGTTGTATTTGCAGAAATTTATGATGGAGAAACCTATGATGCGCATTATGAAATACAGGGATGGAATGAAAAAGGACTTGATGAGGCAGGCTGGAAGAAAGTAGAAAAAATACCATTTGATATGCAGGTACTGACACCTCAGGCAGCAGCGAAGGTAGAGGAAATAGAAGCGGTTCCGGCTAAAAGAATATTCATAACACCCAAGGGAGATACGGTAATCGATTTTGGGCAGAACATGACAGGTTGGATTCATGTAACGGCAGAAGGAAAAGACGGAGATGTCATTCAACTGAATTGTTTTGAAGTACTTGATCATGACGGCAATGTATATGTAGATAATCTTCGTGGTGCAAAAGAGCAGCTGAAATATGTTTTTGCCAGAAAGGAAAAAGTGCACTTTCATCCGCATTTTACCTTTCATGGATTTCAATATGCTAAAATCACGTCTTACCCGGGGATGGCAAAACCCGAGAATTTTACAGCATATGCGGTTCATTCCAATATGGGGGATACCGGTACTTTTGAATGTTCCAATCAGGATATCAATCAGCTGCAGCATAATATCAAATGGGGGATGAAAGGGAATTTTGTGGATATTCCAACGGATTGTCCGCAGCGAAATGAACGGCTTGGGTGGACCGGAGATGCTCAGATTTTTTGCAGAACAGCAAGTTATCTTATGAACACATATCAGTTTTATCGTAAATGGCTGAAGGATGTGGAGGCAGATCAAACGCCAAAAGGTGGTGTACCCCATGTTATTCCGGATATTCTGACCGGGCATGAAAAGGGAGACTGGCTTTTATCGCAGGGAACACACTCGGCAGCTGCCTGGGCAGATGTAGTGGTGATTATACCATGGACACTATATCTGACATATGGAGATTTGGATATTTTGAGAACGCAGTTTCACAGCATGAAAAAATGGGTGGATTTTATGAAAACGCATGCTGTGGATTATATCTGGAACTATAAACTGCAGTTTGGTGATTGGGTTGCGCTGGATGCGAAAGAGGGAAGCTATTTTGGAGCAACGCCGAATGATCTGACCTGTACGGCCTATTTTGCTTATACAACAGGAATTTTTGTGAAAATATGTCATGCACTTGGCAGGATGGACGAAGAAAAAGAGTATCAGAATCTTTATCATAAAATTGTAAAAAAGTATCAGAAATGTTTTATGAATAAAAATGGAATAATGAAGGTTAAAACACAGACAGCCCATATTATCAGTTTGTATTTTGATCTTGTACCTTCTGAAAACAAAACAATTGTGGTACAGGGCTTAAAAAAACTGTTGGATAAAGAAAACGGACATTTGGTAACAGGCTTTGTCGGAACACCTTACTTCTGTTTTGCATTAAGTGAGAATGGGTATACCAGGGAAGCATATGATCTGCTTCTGAAAGATGATTTCCCGTCATGGCTTTATCAGGTGAAAATGGGAGCTACAACGATATGGGAACATTGGGATGGAATAAAACCGGATGGTACGATGTGGAGTCCGGACATGAATTCTTTCAATCACTATGCGTATGGCGCTGTAGGGGAGTGGATGTACAGAGTCTGTGCAGGTATTGAAATTGATCACTCTGATCCGGGATACAGGCATATTATCTTCCAACCGCAAATAGGTGGAAATCTGAGTTATGCAAAGGGAAGCTATCAGTCAATTTACGGTAATGTGGTTTCAAAATGGGAGGAACGGGAAGGTAAGATTTTTTATGAAGTGGATGTTCCCGTTAATACAGCTGCATCTTTGTATCTGGATGCATCAAGTATGCCGGTATCCGGCGGACAAATAAGTTTTACAGAAAAAAACAGGAAATGGGTGGGAGAAGTTGGATCAGGACATTATGAAGTATGTTTTGAGCAAAAATAATAAAAACATCTTGTATCTAAAAGCTTTTTAATTGCTTTGCATATTTAGTTTATAACCAGTAAATCATATTTAATAATCAAAATTTCTTTTTATAAATGGTTCAGTCAGGATATAAGAAAAGACATGAAATGAGTGAGTATTCATTTCGTGTCTTTTTTTAGGTACTTTTAATAAGGCCAGGATAGCTAAAAAAAGCAATATCACGGTTTTGTGCACTTTGTGACATATAAATGAATGTTGTGCTTCCCAAATATTCATAACAGAATTTGTGGTAAAGTGTCATTATAGAAATTCTGAAAAGGGATTACAGGAGGAGACAGATGAAGACAGGCAGAAAAGTTGTAGGAACCATCTTCAGATCGTTTATGATCGTGATATTGATGATTATATAGTGCTTTCATCAAATTACAGGATCGTTAACAGCATGTTGGGGGGATTTGACCGATATGCAGATAATTCCGGGATTAATTCGGATGGGGTTGATACGCAATACAATAAAGCTGATTATACCAAAACAGAACTGGCAAGTGCAGGGAAAAAATTGGGAGAGATGGTCGGCGGGGAAGGAATCGTTCTGTTAAAAAACGATGAAAAATCTCTGCCACTCAAGGAAGGAACGACATTAAGTCTTGTTTCCGCTAATAATGTAGATCTTCAGGCAGCTACCTCCATGACAGGCGGAATCAGTGTGAAAGATATATTACAGAGCAGCGGATTTAAAATTAATGACACGCTTTGGAAATTCTATTCCAAAGGAGCCGGTAAGAATTATGGATTGGCAAAAGGTTCAATCAGTTATGGCGATGCAGAAGATTTTGTAATCAATGAGTGCCCGCTTTCCGTTATGAAAGATTCCGATGGTATTTTGGACAGTATGAAAGGTACCAAGGTCATTTACGTCATGAAGTGTGTAGCTGGAGAAGGCCGTGATATGCCAAGATCCATGTATAACCATACGGATATTGAGGCAGATTAATCTAAGTCATACCTTGAGCCGGATTCCAGAGAGCTGGAAATAATCAAATACCTGAATGATAACTTTGATGATGTAACTGTTCTGGTGAATACCAATGCCGCAGTGGAACTTGGATGGATAAATGAATACAAAAATATTCATTCTGTCATATATGCTCCGAGTGGATTACAGGCACTTGGGGAAATTTTAAAAGGTGCGGTCAATCCGTCAGGTAAGACAGTGGATACCTTTGCAGCAGATCCGCTCAAAAGTCCGGCAGCGCAGAATATAGGCGATTATGAATACTATGATGAGAACGGAAAAGCCACCGGTTATAATTATGTGAATTATGAAGAGGGCATTTATGTTCGGGTATCATTATTATGAAACCCGGTATGAGGATTCTGTCCTGGGGCAGGGTAATGCAGGTGATTTTAATTATGATAAAGAAGTAGTATATCCATTTGGATATGGTCTTTCTTACACTACCTTCCAGTACAGTAATATGACTCCTATCCAGGGGTTTCTAATATAACAAGACATTGGGTTAAGCTCATTGTCTTGTTTTTTTGCATAAAATTGTATTTTCTTTCCATAAAGCGGTTATTATGAAAGGGTATTGGATGATACTGAAAAAGTGAGTATGGCAATTTGAAAACAGCAAGGCAAATTACTGGGAGAATACTTATCATAGAGATTAAAATTGTTGAAAATGTTTAATGTTGAAGAATATATTGGTATTATTAGAAAAAGAAAATTAATATATATACTTGAAGATGTGGGAAATGAAATCAAGAGGAAACAATGTGAATGAAAAAAGCAGGTTTCGGACTTTGAAACCAATGGGGGATATATAATGGGGGCAAATAAGAGGAATCTGATCCTATTCTTCAGCATCATCATTTTTATGATCTTTGTTGGAGAAATAGGGGTATATATCTATACCAGGCAGGGAAACAGAGGGAGTACTTCTCCTGCAGCAGGAGCAGAACAACAGGAAGAAAAGCAGAGAGTCATTCCGGTCAGACTGACTCTTTTTTCTGATGTTTCAGACTGGATACCATGTGACTGGAGTCTGGCTGATCATACACTTACACGTGAGATTTCAGAAAAAACCGGTATAGCGATAGAAGCCTCGGTGCCTGCACAGGATGCAGATCTGCAGCTCTCACTCATGCTGATCAAGAACAGGCTTCCGGATCTTATGATTATTCAGGATCCCAATATGGTAAAAAAACTGGTATCTTCCGGTAAGGTATGGGATCTGGATGAGTTTTTTGATGAATACAACAGTGACGCAGCCGTCAGGGGAGCATTTGATCCTTCTGTAAGAAAAGAACTGATTGCACGCGATGGCGGCTGGTATTGCCTGCCCGCAGGAATGAATCAGAATGATATAACAGGAAGTGATATTTCAGTGATCTGGAATAAGGAACTTGCGGCAAAATACAATATTACCCCAGAAAGTGTTGATGCTTTAAATAAGTTTACCGGTGTGCTGGAAAAGGCAGCGAGGGACAGAAAGATTTATGATAAGTCGCTGATTCCGATCCTGCTGGGAGGGAGCGAAGATAATTACAAGATTGCTGAATATTTTGCAGGCTGTTTTGGCGCAGAAGAAACGGGCCTTGCCATGTGGAAGGAAGCGGGAGGCAAAAACGCACTTTCGTTAATGAATGGATTATTAAGAAAGAACATTCTGTATCCGGAATATCTCGCCTACAGCAGGGCACAGACACAGGATCTGCTGAACAACAGAAAGGTGCTGTGTTTTGTCGGGAATGTTTCACATATGAATTTTGATCAGGACAAATGGGTTTGTTTTGGTCCGGTCAGGCTGGATGAAAAAACGGAACCGGTGCGCAGATGCAGGGATCAGAGTGATGCAGGCTGGCCATGTATTATGATCAGCAAAGGGTGTACAGATCTGGCAGATACCGGTCGCTTTATTGATTTTATGGAAAGCGGGCAGGCAGTGCATCTGATTGAAGAATATGATGCGGATTACAGAAACTGGTGGATTTATGAAAATCCGCTCTGGGGAGTCTGTCTTGATGAGAACAGCACATGGTCTCAGCATGAGAAAAAGATGCAATTGCTCAAAGATACCGGCAGCAGGATGAAAACAGTGGAAGCAGCAGATACAGAAGCAGGGAATTATGATTTCAGTATACTGGCGCAGGTAATCTCAGCAGCATCGGATAAGAATTTCGATTTTGCATATGACAATCTTTTGAATCAACTCGGTCAGGACAGGTAGGCGGATATGAGAAAATTGTGGCAGACCGTAAAAGAGAATATCATATTGCAGCTTATGGTAATCGTGCTGATCATCATTGCGGTGTTTTTCTTTCTGCTGATTCAGAACATGAATTACTTTCGAAAAATCGAGCAGGAAAATGCCAGAGATCTATCCAATCTGGTTTTGACGCAGGCAGGGCATTCGCTTAATTCCTATTATGACAATCTTGGAAGTATTGCAGAATCATTTGGGTATTCACAGGCTGTTCTCGACTATTTTTCAGAGAAACCACTGAACCGGATAACAGATATTGAGAACATAAAGGGTGCTTTCGGCAATACGATTCTGCTGAACAGGCATCTGGATTCTGTTTTGCTGTATGATAATAATATGAACTGTATCGGAGCTTTGGGGAATCATTATTATCTGCCTGAGCGTATGAAGATATTAAGGGCAGTTGAAGAGTTCAGTGCGGATTATTACAACAAGGATTCCAAGGATCTTTGCTATGCTTTCTATCTGCCTGTCTACAAGCTTCAAAGTGATGAATATATGGAGCAGCTTGGTATGTGTGTCTTTTTCCTGGATTCCGGAGCACTTGATGATGCAATTGGGAATTCACTTTCAGCAGTCGGCTCTGCCATAGAGCTGCAGGATACGGTTGGCAGGCATCTTGCGTTCAGCACTACAAGCGATCTGGCAGGAGTAGATTCCATAGATAAGCTGACCAGTGATAAAGGTTTCTATGCAACGCACGGGTCCTGGATGAAGAACAGTTGGCGGATAAATGTGGCTATTTCTGTAGAAGCGAACTCCAGTGAAGAGCAGAGATATCAGCGTATGCTGAATTATACGCTCTGGATCTTTGTCTTCATGTTGGCAGTGCTGGTCTTTTATGCATATGTCAAGCTGGCAAGACCGATTCATACAATCGGCAGTTTTCTGGAAAAAGTTATATCTGAACCTGGTAAAAGGCTATCCATGAAACGGGAAGATGATATCGGGATTGTGGCAGATAAACTGGATCTGCTGTTGGACGAGAATCAGCGGGTAATCTATGAGATCAGAAAAAGTAAGATCCTGCTCTATGAAGTTGAGCTCTCCAGGCAGAAGATGAAGCTGCTGGCCTATAGAAATCAAATCAATCCGCATTTTTTATATAATACTTTTGCCTGTATCAGCGGAATGGCACTGGCGAACGATCAGGACGATATTGCAGAAATTACAATGGCACTTTCCGATATCTTCCGATATGCGGTAAAGGGGGGAAATGTCGTCTGTGTGGAAGATGAGATCCGGCACATGGAACGGTATAAGAAAATTGTTGAGTATCGCTTTATGGGCAAGATCTCAGTGGAAATCAGTGCAGAGAAAGAGACGTACCAGGTTCCTTTGATCAAGCTGATCCTGCAGCCGTTGGTGGAAAATGCGGTTTTTCATGGACTGGAACAAAAAATGGAAAAAGGAAGCGTAAAGATCAAGGTGTCGATGCAGACAGGCAGACTGGTTCTTGCGGTAACGGATGATGGCTGCGGAATAGAAGAGGATAAACTGGGACAGCTTAAGGATAGTTATGAGCAACAGGTATATGAACAGGACAAAGCGGCAAGAGTTCCGGAATATATGAAGCCGGTGAACAACGTGAAGGGAACCGGACGTGATATTCTGACGGCCAGCGAGAGCAGTACGAAACAGGGAATTGGTATTGCGAATATTATACAGCGGCTTAAGCTCTTCTATGAAGCAGATTATACCTTTACAATAAACAGCCGGAAGGATGTGGGAACCAGCATTGTGATTACGGTTCCGGACCATGTAAGAGAAGGAATAACGGGGGATTGATGACTATGATAAAAGCTTATATTGCAGACGATGAGGTATGGGTTGTTCTGGGGCTCAAAAAGCAGTTGGAAAGAACCGGCTATCCTGTCGAAGTGGTAGGTACAGCCAATAACGGCCTTACAGCCAGAGAAGAGATCATAAAACTGCAGCCGGATGTTGTGTTTACGGATATCAGGATGCCTGGGGTAAATGGACTGGAGCTTTTAAAGGAAATCGGGAGTTTGAGCAGCGGGAGCCGTGTGGTCATCGTATCGGGATATTCTGATTTTGAATATGCAAGGAATGCGGTTTCCAATCATGCTTATGATTATCTGGTAAAACCGGTAAGGCAGGAAAATCTGGATGAAATTATTGGAAAGATCAATGCAGAACTTAATCCGGAGGAGACCGATGCCATTCGGGACAGCGAGATAAAGAAAATCTGGGAGGCAAATGCAGGTCTGGTTGACAGAATTATTGCGGAAATCCGCGAACATTATACAGAGGATATCTCCTTGTCCGAATATGCGCTCAAGTATGATATGAGTCTTGCCAGTCTCAGCTCCCAGCTGAAAGAGAAACTGTCAATGAACTATTCAGACTATCTGACATCTCTTCGCCTTCAGAGAGCCAAGACACTTCTGAAGGAGCCCAATCTTTCCATTCAGGAGATAGCGGAACAGTCAGGCTATACAGATTATTTTTATTTTACCAAAGTGTTTAAAAAGGCTGAAGGGATATCACCAAGTAAATATCGGAAAGAAATATGAAAAAAATACCAAAGTTCAAAAATCATTCCATACTAAACGGAATTGCAAATATGTAAGATAAGCTTAGTTCGTTGGTGAGAAAAAGTCAAAAGGAGGAAGAGTATGAAAAGACGTATTTTAAGCTTATTTATGTGTATGGCAATGACGGCATCGATGATGGTAGGATGTGGGCAGTCAGCTACAAGCAGTTCACAGGATGCTAATGCAACAGCAGCTTCCGGTCAGAAGATCAAGATCGGGGTATCAATCTGGAGTTCGACGGATGTGCTCGGTTCACAGTGCAAGAGGGTACTGGATGAAGCAGCAAAGTCACTTAACGTAGAGGTACAGTATGTCGATCAGGGACATGTATCCGAGAAGGTTACCGCATCAGTTGAACAGCTCTGCGCAGCAGGCTGTCAGGGAATTGTAATCTGCAATTCATCCGATACGGAAATGACATCTGCGATCAAGACCTGTAACGATAATAAGGTATATCTGGCTCAGTTCTTCAGAATAATCAGCAAAGATAACAACCCGGATATTTATAAGGCAGCAACTGATTCTGCATATTATGTGGGAGCAGTTCACGAGAATGAACCTGAAAACGGTGAGAAGCTGGTTCAGATTCTGCTCGATAAGGGTGACAGAGATATCGGACTGATCGGCTGGGAACAGGGTGATGCTACATGGCTTGGCAGATGGGAAGGCTATAAGACCGGCGTAGAGAAATGGAATAAGGAACATCCCGATGATAAGGCTACTCTTTCAGAACCTCAGTATGCCGGAACTTCTTCAGAAGGTGGATCAAAAGCAGCAGAAGCTCTGATGTCAGCAGATCCCAAGCTTGATGCACTGATTCCTGCAGGTGGCGGCGGAGATCCGCTTCAGGGAACGATTGCAGCAGTAGAACGTGCAGGCAAGACAAAAGATATTGATGTTGTATCAACAGATTTCCTTCCGGATCTTGGAACAAGACTTTCAGACGGATCCATGGCAGGTGAGTCTGGCGGACATTATTGCGATCCTCTGTTTGCATTTATGATGGTATACAATGCGATCAAGGGTAACTATAAGAACTTTGCGGGAACATTCAATGATGTACAATTCCCGTATCTGTATGTTTCATCTCCGGATGAATATGCACAGTACAAGAAGTACTTTGTAGACAAGCTTCCTTACACCGATGATGAGCTTGTTAAAATGTCAAACATGAGTCTGGATGATCTTAAGGCAACGGCAGCAAAACTTTCCATTCAGGATGCGGCCAGTCGTGCAGGACAGTAAAAACAGATAAAATGTACAATGCTTGGCCGGAGCCTGTAAAAGCGCCGGCCATTTAAATGATAAAAATTGTTTTTTGCGGCCTGAATGATTCAGATAGCAGGAGGAATGGATATGGGTACAAAAGTACATACTGCAGAGACTTCCAAAAAAATGTCAGGGAAACTTGGCGGATATTTAATCCTTTTTGGATTGGTGGCAGTTTCATGGGCAATATTCAAAGTTATTACACCGGCAAATTTCGGATCACCTGAAAATATGCTTCAGTATTTTCAGGCAAGTCTGATCGCAGCTACAGGTGCAGTAGGATTTTACTTTGTAATGGTAATGGGAATGTTCGATTTTTCAATTGGGGCCAATATTATGCTTTCTGCGATTGTGGGATGCGTTTTGGCGACCAGATTCAATATGGGTTTCTTCGGACTGATAATAGGGTGTATTGCAACAGGTGCGATCGTTGGGCTTCTAAACGGAATATTTTATGTGAAGCTTAAAATTCCTTCCATGATTGTTACAACAGGCCTTGCGCTTATTTATGAAGCAGTTGCAAATTATATTGCAGGTGGAGAGGAACAGACACTTCCATCAAATCTGCGCATGTTTGGCTGTATGCCGGGCAATATTATTCTTGCGGTTATTGCATTTATCATTGCCTATGTGGTTCTGAATTATACAAAGATCGGTACCTATACCTATGCAATCGGCAGCGATGAATTTGTCGCCAAAAATATGGGCATAAAAGTGGACAAATACAAGGTACTTGCATTTATTATAAGTGGAGCATTTTTTGGAATCATGTCAATTCTGACGATCAGCTATGGTTCATCCATGGTAGCTGTAACAGGAATGGCATCAATGAGCAGAAACTTTGTGCCGACCATGGGTTGTTTCTTCGGTCTGGCATTTAAAAAATATGGAATACCGATTCAGGCAATCATAATCGGGGAGTTTGTTATTAACATTATATTCTTCGGCTTTATCGCACTTGGCGCACCGACTGCAATTCAGGATGTTATTACGGGTCTTGCGCTGCTGATCATCATCACACTTACCACCAGAGTGAGCAAAAGTGAAATTGTGAAATAACGAAGGGAGATCTTGCCATGAGCACAGATATAAGACTGGAAGTGAAGCATCTCTGCAAATCCTTCGGTATCACAAAGGCGGTGCAGGATGTATCTGTTGATATAAAGAAAGGGACAATACATGCCCTGATCGGGGAAAATGGTTCCGGAAAATCGACGCTGACCAATATGCTTTCCGGCATTTATACGAAAGACAGCGGTCAGTTCATACTAGACGGCAAAGAAATAAATCCCATGAACCAGGTAGAAGCCAATAATGAAGGAGTTTCGATCATCGTACAGGAACTTGGAACGCTGAGCGGACTTACCGTGGCAGAAAACATTTTTCTTGGGCATGAGGAAGATTTTGTCAAATTCGGCATAAAGAATACAGCATTTATGAACAGGAAGGCAAATCAGCTTCTGAAAGATTACGGGTTTGACAGAATCAAGGCAGCAGATTTGATTGATAATTACAATTTTGAGGACAGAAAACTGGTTGAAATTGTAAAGGCGACCTATTTCAAACCAAAGGTGGTCGTGATAGATGAAACGACCACTGCGCTTTCACAGGAAGGCAGAGAAGAACTGTATAAATATATGAACAAGATCCGGGAATATGGCGGAAGTGTGATATTCATATCCCATGATCTGCCGGAAGTGCTTGCCAAGTCGGATTATATTACGATCCTGCGTGACGGCATATATATTGATACGGTCGAGAGCAGCAGGGTAACGGAAGATGATTTAAAAAAGTTAATGGTAGGACGTGAAGTAACAGGTGCATATTACAGAAACGATTATGGAGAAAAAGTTTCTGATGAAGTTGTTCTTTCAGTAAAAAATGTATCGGTACCGGATCAGATCACAGATATCAGTTTCGACCTTCATAAAGGAGAGATCCTTGGATTTGGAGGACTGTCCGAGTCCGGCATGCATGAAATCGGCAAGGCTGTATTTGGAGCTTCTTTTGACAGGGAAGGTAGTGTGGAACTTTCTGATGGCACGAAGATCAATGACATTCCAACGGCAATCCGGCATAGTATGGCTTACACCTCTAAGGACAGAGACAATGAATCGGTTGTCATGAATCAGAGTATAAAGGACAATATATGTTTGCCCTCACTTGGCACACTGACAGGAAAAGGGCATATGCTCAGCGATAAAAAACTGAACGACTTTGCAGAAACGTATGCCAAGGAAATTTCTGTAAAAATGGTTAATGTGAACCAATTCGTTTCTGAACTTTCAGGAGGGAACAAGCAAAAGGTCGTCCTTGCCAGATGGATCGGCAAAGACTCAGATATCGTGGTACTCGACAGTCCTACCCGTGGTATTGATATCAAAGTGAAGCAGGATATTTATCAGCTGATGGATCATATGAGGAAAAGCGGTAAATCGATCATCATGATTTCGGAAGAGTTAATGGAGCTGATCGGAATGTGTGACAGGATCATAATCATGAAGGATGGTAAGATAAGCGGAGAACTTATGAGATCAACCGATGTGAATGAAAATGCACTGATAAGCAAAATGGTATAAGGGGGAAACAGATTATGACAAAAACAATAGCAGCAGTAAAATCAGCGGATCCCGGGCAGAAGAAATCAGTGATGACAATGATCAGGGTACTTCTTCCCATAGCCGGGCTTCTGATCGTATTTATTTTATTCAACATACTGACACAAGGGCGAATGATCGGCAACATGCCGCTGGTTCTGTCACAGGTTTATGTAACATTAATTGCTTCCATGGGTGTCTTTTTCATTATGACAATGGGAGGACTGGATTTTTCACAAGGTTCCATACTGGGTATGGCAGCCATTGTTGTCTGTATATTGTCCAAGACCAGCATACCGCTTGCAATTATCGGTGGTATTTTAACCGGGGCCTTAATCGGAGCAATCAACGGTTACTTTTATGTAAACCGCAAAATAAAATCTTTCATTGTTACGATCTGCACCATGTTTCTGTTTCGTGGATTTATAAAATATCTGACGACCAATGCGCCGGTAGCAGGTTCTGCTGCACTGATCAATTATGACAGCACAGCGCTTAAGGTTACCTGTACGCTGGTCATTTTGATCATCGGTTTTATCTGTTTTCGGTATACCAGATTCGGGATCGATCTCAAAGCAATCGGAGCCGGTGAAAAAGCAGCAAAGTTTGCAGGCATCAGAACCGACAGGATGAAATTTCTGATCTATGTTTTGTCAGGAGCAATAACCGGATTTGCTGCGTTTATCAGTGTTATTAAGGTTGGATCGGTCACATCATCCGGCGGCAACCAGCTTGAAACGCAGATCCTGATTGCACTTGTACTTGGCGGGATGCCGATTTCAGGCGGTGCAAAGGTCAAGTTTCAGAATATCATTATCGGATCGCTTCTCTATACGGTGCTTAACAGCGGACTGACCATGATGGGTTTTTCGACACAGATGCTTCAGCTGATTGAAGGCTGTGTATTCCTGGTATTCGTTGCGGTATTTGCGGACAGGGAATCCATACAGGTAATTAAGTAATTTTTATATGAATAAGGGGAGATCGGATCGTTTATAAAGACACAAAATGGTTTACCGGTATGGTGAAAACTGTACCGGTATTTTGCTGTTTATAAGTGTGGTATTTTTATTTTTTATGATTATAATGGTACACAATAGCCGGATAAAGGGAGGATGAAATATGATTTTCAAATCAAAAGAAGTGAAACTGCGTGATGGCAGGACCGTGATTCTAAGAAGTGCAGACAAATCAGATGCGGAAAATCTGATTCAATATCTTAGGGATACTTCTGCGGAGACCCCGTATCTGATTCGGGAACCGGATGAAGTGAATATCACAGTGGAAAATGAACTGCATTTTATCAATATAAAAGCAGAAGACCCGCGGGAACTTATGCTGATAGCAGAGTGTAAGGGTGAGCATATTGGGAATTGTTCCATTGCGGGCATCGGAAGTTACAAAAGGTACAGGCACAGATGTGATCTTGCGATTGCACTTTATCAGAAATACTGCGGATTGGGATTGGGTGAAATCATGATGACAGAAGCTCTGAAAGCTGCAAAACAGGCAGGTTACGAGCAGGCAGAGCTGGAAGTGGTAGCAGAGAATACCAGAGCCGTTCATCTATATGAGAAAATGGGCTTTCAAAAATATGGCACGTTTCCCGATAATATGAAATATGCCGATGGGAGTTATTCGGATGCATATTGGATGATGAAAAAGCTGTGAAAGTTTTTATAAATGAATGAATGTTATTCATTGACATGTTTTCTTTTTGGCGGTATGCTGTGAGTGCATAGTTGATAAGGAGGCAGAGGATAAATGAGAACAGCAATAATATATGCATCAATGCATCATGGAAACACATATAAGCTGGTTGAGGCAATAAAGAATAAGTACGGGATTACAGTTTTTGATGCGACCAAAGAAGCGGAAATCGATCTGAGCGGATATGATATAATCGGATTTGCATCAGGAATTGCATTTGGAAAATTTTATCCGCAGATTAACCGGATCGCAGAATCCTGTCTGCCGGAAGGCAAGAAAATTTTCTTTCTGTATACATGCGGAAATAAAGGCAGTTATACGAAGAATATCAGAAAAATAGTAAGTGGTAAAAGCTGTGATATTCTGGGGACATACGGTTGTCAGGGGTGGGATACATACGGCCCGCTTAAACTGGTCTGTGGGATCAATAAATGCAATCCCACAGAAGATGAGATTTCTGCAGCAGTTGCATTTTATGAAAGTATTATTTGAGGTGGTTAGTGATGAGAGTTGTGATGCACCCGGAAGACAGGAAACAGGAAATTCTTGACGGCGCAATCAAAGTTTTTGCGGAAAAAGGCTATGAGAAGACAACGATTACAGATATTGCCAGATCCATGAAAATTTCGCAGGGTCTTTGCTATCGGTATTTTCTGTCAAAAGAAGACATGTATGATGCTGCACTGGAGGAGTATGCAGAACTTATTGCCGGTTCCAATATTGAAATGTACAGAAAAGTGCAAAAAGGGAAAACACTGAAAGAGCAACTGAAGCTGATGGATGGTAAAATGCAGCTTTTTACTTCTTCTGAAAAAAAAGATCAGGCATTATACAGCATGTTTCATTCCAGGGACAGCAGGAAAATGCACGATGAATTATTCAGAAAAGTTGCGGATAAAGTACTTCCCTATGTGAAAGAAATATTGGAAGAAGCAAAGCAAAAAGGGGAAATCAGCATTGCGGACAGTGAAGCAACCGCATGTTTTATTGTTTATGGACAAATCGGTTATCTGATGAAGAGTGAAGCGGGAGCGCAGGAGAAGGTAACAGGAATACAGCAGTGCTTGCAGGAAATTCTTTTCAAGTAAGACCGTAGCACTTTGTTTTTTGACAAAGTGCTATATAAATGGTTAGTTAATGAATGATATTCATTCATTAAGAAGGAGAATAGAAGGATGAAATCTAAAATAAATTTTATAAATGGAAATGTTACCAAAAATTTGTTTCAGATGTTTATACCATTGTTTCTGGCAATGGTGCTGACGATGATGTATAACCTGGTAGACAGTCTGTGGGCCAAAAGGATACTGCTAAGGCAGAAAAAGTAATTGCAACGGCACTGATCATGGCGTCTGTATTTTCTGTTGCCATAACAATTGTTGCGGAGTGTTTTCTTATACCGATTTTGCAGGTGATCGGGACACCGGGCACAATCATGCCGGATGCCTATGGTTATCTTTCGATATATCTATTAAGATATTTTCTGCTGTTTGTTTATATGCAGTTTTCGGCAATTTTCAGAAGTTACGGAGATCCGGTGTTTCAGATGAAGGGAATGCTTTTTGGTACGGTTATCAATGCGATTATTGATCCGGTACTGATTCATAGGATTGGCCTGACAGGCGCTGCATGGGCAACTGTATTTTCTGAATTGATCTGTTTTATATATCCATTTATATATATGAAAAAACATGAGTTATTCTTGGTCAAATTTAAATCGTTTTCAAATAAAGAAGTGATCCGGATACTGAAAAATGTGGTGCCTGCTGCAATGAATAATTGTATTCCTGCAATCAGTTCTGCCACGATGGTTAGCCTGGTAAGTGCATATTCGCTGAATACGATTGCGGCATATGGGATTACGAGTAAAATAGAAATTTTTCTGTTTTATCCTGCAATGGCAATGAATATGGCACTTACTTCAATTATCGGACAATGTTTTGGTGCAAAAAATAAGGAAAGGTCAAAGCAATATCTAAAGAGCGGCATCGTGTATGGGGAATGATCTCCTGTGTCAGTACCATTCTGGTATGTGCTTTTGCAGGAACCCTTTCCATGCTTTTTGTCAGAAGCGCCGAAGATGCAGGAATTGTTGAGGGATTTTTCAAAATCGTCAGTGCCGGTTATGTATGCTACATGGTAACCAGTTGTTTTCTGGGAAAAAGCAGTGGAGAGGGAAAAACCCAATTATCCATGCTGTTGATGGTAATATATTATATTGTCATCAGAATTCCGCTTGCTGTAATACTTTCACACACCACACTGGAACTGGATGGAATCTGGATTGCAATCCTGATAAGCCATGTTGCAGCACTGATCATTGCGGTATGGGTATCCGGGGAAAGACATGCGGGATGGCAGGAGAGAAAAGTGGAAGCTTAATTCTGACAAAACGTCAAAAGGACAGAGAATGAAAAAGAGAAAGTGATTTATTTCAGGGGCCTTGCAGGAATGCATCTTTTTTACCGCATATGCTGCCGTAATACTTTTCCATCAGAATATTTTGCATGATATGTTCTATCCGATGATATTTCTGCATAGCGCAGAGCGGAAAGGAATGTTAAGATAGAGATATTATAAAGATGTGATTACAGATCAGAAAGGACAGCACAGAGATGGAGCAAAATAAAGGGCAGGGAACGCGACTGTCGGATTTACCCAATATCGGTCCGGTATTGGAGAATCAGCTTCGTGAAGTGGGAATTCTGACGGCGGATGATCTGCATCAGACCGGGACGAAAGAGGCGTGGCTTCGGATACAGCAGATCGACAGCTCGGCTTGCATTCATAGATTGCAGGCGCTTGAGGGTGCAATTACAGGAGTAAAGAAAAGCCAACTTTCAACGGAAGTGAAGGCAGACCTGAGAGAATTTTATCAGCGGCACAAACTATAATCGGATCGGGTGCCCAAGCCGGAAGCAGAAATGCCGGAGTATGGGGATCGGAGGAAGCGGATGACAAAATATCTGACAATCGACGCATATATTGCAGATTGTACTTCTGAAATGCAGCCCAAAATGGAACAGATGAGAAGACTTTTAAGGGAAACGCTTCCGGATGCGCAGGAATGTATTTCCTACAATATGCCTGCGTTTAAATCTGCAAAAGTACTGGTATATTTTGCTGCGGTTAAAAACCATATCGGGTTTTATCCGACACCGGGACCCATTCTTCATTTTCAGGAAGAACTGCGTCCTTATAAAACGTCTAAGGGTGCAATTCAGTTTCCCAAGGACCAGCCGCTGCCGGAGAGTCTGATATGCAGAATTGCGCGGTACAGATCCGATACTTTGTGATAAATATAGATTTACAAAAAATTTTTTTCTGGGAGAATGGAAGAATGGAATACAGGGAAGTGAAGATAGAAATATATATTCCGATCAGTTTCGTGGAAGAACTGCGGAATGGACTGAACAGCATAGGCGCATGTCACATCGGTAAATATGATAACTGCATTTCTGTCATACAGGTAAGCGGTTACTGGAGACCGTTAGACGGGGCACAGCCTTATGATGGCGAAGTCGGGAAGATATGCTATGGCCAGGAATGTCAGGTAGAGGTCAGATGCAAAACAGAATTTGTAAATGATGCGATACGGATGATCCGAAAAATCCATCCGTATGAAGAACCGGTTTATAATATTATGCCTCTGGTGAATGACAGTTATGAATAAGTGCGGGTCTGAATGCATACTATTTAATCAGAAAGAGAGTCAACAGGCTGTTACTATCACTAAGCTTTTGGCTCTTTTCTTTTTCGGGATAAAAATAAAATCGTAAAAAATGGTATGGCAGCAATAGTACGTTTGTGTTCTTCTGCAAAGAGGGCAGATGGTTTTTGCAAATACAAATCTGATAGATCAGGCGGATAACAATAGATGTAATTAGGATTTAATTTAAAAAAATGAATTGACGAATGAGTACCTTAGTGCTATTATTCACCTCAAGGATATGAAGACGTATTACTTCTTTATATCCCTTTTTGTTTTTTTAAAGTAATTCTGGCAGTTTTTAAGTGTTTTGGATGCTGAGCACACTCAACGGAGAGTTCATTCGTTGCGTGTGCTTTTTTGTTGTCAAAGAAGGAGAGAGGAGGTGGGAAAATGCAGGGAAATAGTAGCGCACAAATGGTTGCAGGAAATAAAAGACTTGTGATTCTTGCGCTTACAGTATTTTCGGTTGTAATCATTTTTATGGGTTCTCTGTTCTGTATTTACAGCATGGTTTACGGCATTCAGTTTACAGTTCTGAACAATCCGGTTCACGGAGTGGTTTTCGGACTATTGGTAATATATCTTGGCTTTCGATATTTTTTTGCAGTCAGAAAGTTAAAAGTTGAGGTATACAAACCAACGTCAAATTTTTCGTTTCGCAATTTTATAAAATAAAATCGGAGGAGTAATATTATGAAATCAACAACGAAAAAAGTAATTCCAATGCTGATGGTATTGGCAGCAATCCTGGTGCTGATCATTATCAACAAAGTGGCAATCGGTACAACGGTCGCGGGGCCCGCAGATCCGACAGGGGCATCATATGTAGCGACTACCGGTTCCGAGCAACTAACTGATGTTGCGACAATTGCGAACAAGGCATATTTTGGTGCCAATTATACCTGGGTTATGATCTGCGCATTTATGGTATTCTTTTTCCAATGCGGGTTTGCAATGGTAGAGACGGGGTTCTGCCGTGCAAAAAATGCAGCACATACCATGACCATGAACTTTATGGTATTCTTGGTAGGAGCAATTGGTTATTTCCTGGTTGGTTTTGCACTGCAGTTTGGTGGTTCAGGCGGAGCAGCCGGACTTGGAAGCGGCGGAGCGGCGCTCAATGCCATGTTGTCAATTCCCGGACTTGGTGGAATCCTGGGATATAAAGGATTTCTGCTTGGAAATACATATGATGCGGGAATTTATGCACTGTTCTTTTTCCAGATGGTGTTTATGGATACAACCGTTACGATTCCCACAGGTTCCATGGCTGAGCGTGTTAAATATTCTGCAGTTGTCATTACATCGTTCTTTATTTCAATGTTCCTGTATCCACTCTTTGGCAACTGGGTATGGGGTGGTGGCTGGATGGCAACCCTTGGACAGAATTTTGGACTCGGACATGGCGTAGTTGATTTCGCAGGATCCGCAGTGGTGCATTCCATGGGTGGTATGATTGCACTTTCTGGTGCAATCGTAATCGGGCCCAGAATTGGGAAGTTTAAAAAAGATGGTACTGCAAAGGCTTTCCCGGGACATAATATTCCAATGGCAATTATTGGAACGATCGTTCTGTTCTTCTGCTGGTTCTCCTTTAATGCAGGTTCTACACTGAATTCGTCTGATTTCAGATTGTCCGTTGTGGCAACAAATACCATGATCGCAGGTGCGATCGGCGGCTTTGCAGCAATGATGTATATGTGGATCAAATTTGGCAAGCCGGATCCATCTATGACAGCGAATGGTACATTGGCAGGACTGGTTGCGATTACAGCACCCTGCGCATTTGTAAATGGGATTTCGGCATTTGTGATTGGTCTGATTGCAGGACTCCTGGTATGCCTGGCAGTACCTTTTGTAGAGAATAAGCTGAAACTGGATGACCCGGTAGGTGCGATTTCGGTTCACTGTGTCAATGGTGTTTGGGGTGTCATTTCGCTCGGCATTTTTGCAGATGGTACCTATGGTGATGGGTTAAATGGAGTAAAGGGAGGCGTTGCAGGTCTGTTATATGGAGACCCTTCTCAGTTTGCAGCGCAGCTCATAGCTGTTCTGGTGCTGATCGTCTGGGGTTTTGGTGTATCTTACATTTTCTTCAGGGTACTTGATAAATTCTGGGGACTCAGAGTCAGTCCGGAAGATGAACTGGCAGGACTGGATATTCCCGAAATGGGAGTCCTTGCATATCCGGATCAGGCACTTACCGTTTCTGAACTGGATTTCTATTCAGAAGATAATTGTGAGATCAAACAGCTTGCAAGATTTAACTGGAATAAGAAATCCAATATGAAGCCGGCAGCACCTGCAAAAGAGGCTTCAGTTGGTATTGATCAGGCGGTTCCGGTCGAACTTATTTCCAAACCGGCAGTTACGGTCGGATCAGATGTAAAGATTACAAAGATTGATATCATTACAAAGCAGAGTAAATTTGAAGCTTTGAAAATTGCAATGAACAAGATTGGTATTACCGGTATGACAGTGACACAGGTGCTTGGCTGTGGCATTCAGAAAGGAAAACCGGAGTATTACAGAGGCGTTGAAGTAGAGATGAGCCTTCTCCCGAAAGTGCAGGTTGAAATTGTAGTAGCAACAGTTCCGGTCAGAAAGGTTATTGATACTGCAAAGGCAATTCTTTACACCGGACATATCGGCGATGGCAAGATTTTCGTATATGATGTAGAAAATGTTATCAAAGTCCGTACCGGCGAAGAGGGATTTGACGCATTACAGGATACAGATGAGTAATCCTTTTCAAATAAGAATTTCATGATTATAGAACACACAAAGATCCCGATAATGGCGAAAGCTGTTACGGGATTTTTTGTATTGATGGATGATTTTCCGATCAAAAGCAGTTGCTCAAACACAAAATATTCTGCAATAATGATATAATAAAATAAACAATCATTTATATGACATACAGGTGTCATATTCAGACTGTTATCCTCTCATTATATCAAACAAATATATATTTACAGAGCGGTATTGGCTTTTGCAATCAGAAAGACAAAAGATACAAATAATGTTTTCAGGCAGAAAAAAGACCATAGAAAGGAGTATACAGCAATGGCATTTGATTACAAAAAAGAGTACAGGGAATTTTATCTTCCGGGAAATAAGCCGGAGATGATTCAGGTTCCTGAGATGAAGTTTATTTCAGTGAAAGGAACGGGAGATCCCAATGAAGAGGGTGGAGCATATAAAAAAGCGATTGCGCTTTTGTATGGCACAGCCTTTACGATTAAGATGAGCAAAAAAGGAAGTCATCAGATAGAAGGATTTTATGATTATGTGGTTCCGCCGCTGGAGGGGTTCTGGTGGCAGGAGGGCATCATGGGTTTTGATTATAAACATAAGGAACAGCTTCAGTGGATTTCCGTTATCAGATTGCCGGATTTTGTGACTAAAGAGGATGTTCAGTGGGCGGTCAGTGAGGCAGGGGAAAAGAAAAAACAGGATTATTCAATGGTAGAATACAGGACAATCACGGAGGGACTTTGCGTACAAATGATGCATATCGGACCCTTTGATACAGAACCCGGAAGCATTGCACTTATGGATAACTATTTGTCAGAAATGGGTTATGTGCCAGATTTTACAGATGAACGTCTGCATCATGAGATATATCTGTCAGATGCCAGAAAAGTAGAGCCTGCAAGGTGGAAGACGGTTATTCGGCATCCAATCAGAAAGGCGGATTGATAAACGCCAGAATGGCAAAATAAGTCGAGACAGTCCGATCTGCTCTTTTGTACAATACGCTTATAAGGAGGTGAGAGGATGAAGGAACAGATACTGGCAGTTCAACGCATGCAGGATTACATCGAGGCACATTTGATGCAGGAGATCACACTGGGAGATCTGGCAGGTATTTCCATGTTTTCACCATGGTATTCATATCGCCTGTTCAAACAGTATACGGGTCTGACCCCTGCAGATTATATTCGCAAACTGAAACTCTCAAGATCTGCACAGCAGCTTAAGGCAGATAGTTGTAAAGTGATCGATATTGCTTATCAAATGGGGTTTTGCAGCGTGGACGGGTATCAGAGAGCATTTTACCGCGAGTTTGGGTGTAACCCCGGTACTTATGCGATTCACCCGGTTCCGATTCGTCTGTTCATTCCTTATGGCGTAAAATTCAAAGAGCTCAGAAAGGAAGTGTCTGCTATGGAAACGGTACAAAGTATTTTTATTCAGATTATTCATAAACCTGTGCGTAAGGTTCTGATTAAGAGAGGAATCAGGGCAACCGAATACTTTGCCTATTGTGAGGAAGTCGGATGTGATGTATGGGGGATTTTGACCAGCATGGATTCTCTTTGCAGAGAACCTGTCTGCTTGTGGCTGCCGCTGCAGTACAGAAGTGAGAATACCTCAGAATATGTTCAGGGGGTTGAGGTGCCGGAAGACTATGATGGTGTGATTCCGGATGGCTTTGACTGTATTACTCTGCCGGAGGCGGATTATCTCATGTTCCAGGGAGAACCGTTTCGAGAAGAGGATTACTGTGAAGCAATCACTGCGGTGCAGCATGCCATGGATCAATATGATCCGGCAGTAATCGGCTATCAGTGGGACAGTGAAAATCCCAGGATCCAGCTCGAACCGCGCGGAGAACGCGGATATATTGAAATGAAAGCAGTTAAGGCAAAATAGGATAAGGTAAGAGCAGGCATTTGCAGGATAAATAGCAAATGCCTGTTTCTTTGCAATATCGAATATCTGATCAGAGTATCCCACCATGATAGGTACACTCATAAACCAAATTATTCTGGCAATAGATTTCTTCAAAACCCTGAAACCAGGCTATTTTTCCCACCACTTTATTTTTATAAGTATATTCGCCGGCCTGATAATATTCCGGACCACGGTAGGGAAGATCTTCGCTTCCAAGGCGGAGGGCTTCTTTCAGAAAGTCCCCACTGAACTTATCATCCAGAGTGCGGCCAAAGTAGTTCATGGAATAAAGCGGAACATCTGATTTCCAGATCATTTCCTCACCGGTGAAGCGTTCTCCGCCAAACCAGGAATCATAATACAGAAAATCTTCCGACTGAAATTGATAATCATGAGATCCGGGTCTGCAGGAGGGAACCGTATCTGCATAACCGGCGTAAGTATTTCTGCTTGCATCCAATTTGAAGGTAATAAGTGCATCCAGATCAATGTCTTCCGGGCGTAAGATTACCTTTTCACAGGAATTGTCTTTTACAAGGTAGTCGATCGTGATGTGGAATAACTCGCTTAAACCGATCAGGTTCATGATATCGGGATAAGCCATACCGCTTTCCCATTTTGCAATAGCCTGACGGGAAACACCCAGCTTTTCAGCCAGAATATCCTGTGTCATAGCGTTTGTTTTACGCAGCAGCTGCAGTTTATCGGATAATGTCATATTCTATGCTCCTTTTTTGTTTGGTTAAAAAGAAAATGTAAAAGTATGATTTTATGATAACAGGGACTGCAGGAAAAAAGAATCAATTGCCGGTTGCAAAAATGCTACCGGTGGTTGCAAAAACAGCAGGCCCCGCAATGTGCAGTCAAACTGGAAGATGCTCTTGTTTGCAGATGCGATAAGCGGCGAATCGCCCTGTTGCAGCAGCAGACGGAAGTCCGCCGGAACCCATCAGCCATTGACTGGCCAGCATTACATTCGGAAGTTTTTTTAGTACGCCGGGAATCTGCCTGCTTTTAGCTTTTTTCGTTGTAATAAAACTCATATAGGAATTATGATAAGCATTGCAGAAGCGCTGGTAGGTCACAGGTGTCCATACATCCAGAACAGTCAGCCTGTTTTGAAAAGCGGGAACCGCTTCTTCCAGACGGATAAGGAGTTCTTTGGCAAGCTGCCTTTT
>JAGOGF010000099.1 GCA_017996845.1 Butyrivibrio sp. | reverse complement strand
GAAAAACTGTTTGAAGAGCAGGAAATCATGGAGGAAGCAGAAGAGGCACTGGAACAGGAACAGTTTAAGATATTTCTGCAGCCCAAATATAATATGCAAACCAGAATGCCCTATGGTGCGGAGGCTCTGGTACGCTGGGAACATGCGGTAAAAGGTAGAATTTCACCGTCAGATTTTATTCCGGTTTTTGAACGGAACGGACTGATCCGTGATCTGGACTATTATATGTGGGATCATGTGTGCGTACTTCTGCGAAAATGGATGGACCTGGGGATGCATCCGGCACCGGTTTCCGTAAATATGTCCCGAATGGACGTTGAGAATGAAAATCTGTTCGTATTATTACAGGGGTTACTGGATAAATATCAGCTTCCGGCCGAATTTCTGAATCTCGAACTGACGGAAAGTGCTTATATGGATGACCCCAAGAAAATCAATGAAGTGATCAGACGCCTGCATGAGATGGGGTTTGTGATCATGATGGATGATTTTGGAAGCGGGTATTCTTCTCTGAATACTTTAAAGGACTTTGATGTCGACATCATTAAAATTGACATGAAATTCCTGCCTGTGGATTCGACAGAGAGTAAGAGCAAAAAAATTCTGACATCTGTAGTCAGAATGGCAGGGTGGCTGAAATTGCCAGTCGTGATGGAAGGTGTGGAAACAAAGGAACAGAGTGATTTTCTGACCAGTATCGGGTGTGAGTATATTCAGGGCTATTATTTTGCAAAACCGATGTCAGTGGAAGATTATGAGATTTTAATTCAAAATGTAAATCAGACGGAAGCGGTTCTGAGTGAAGATATGCTGGAAGGCTATTATGGAAATGATATATCATTTGGTCTGAAGAAAAAGATATATGGAGATACGCTTACACAGGCTTATAACAAGCGATACCTCACCGAGTGGCTGTTCCTGGATATGGAGGATTATGCCGGGGAACCCAGGCAGGTAGGTATCATTATGTGTGATCTGAATAATCTTAAAAAGATTAATCTGCATTATGGTTATGAAGTCGGAAATGAATTATTGCAGAAAATGGTAGATATTATTCTGACGCTGATCAGAAAACAGGATTGTGTGATCCGTTATGGCGGAGATGAATTTCTGATCATACTTTTGAATTGCCCGGAAGATAACATCAGGGAAAAAATTGCAGAAGTCAAGGAAACAGTCAAGGAACTGAAAGTTCCGGGAGCGGAGGATTTGATACCGCAGATTGACATGGGATACTCTTATAATGAGAATTTCGAAAAAAAGTCGGAGATACTCAGGGAGATGATTGTCGAAGCCGAAAAAAATATGTATATCGAGAAATCCGGAAAAAAAGCTGATAAAATCGGTGCCAAATAGTTTATTTTTTTAAGTGATTTTTTAATTGTTTTTTAGATTTCCTTAATTGAATTGTTGTTCCATACATGCTATAACAATATCGAAGAGAGGAAGAGAAACAGAAACCAATCTTCACAATCAAACCATTTAATCATATTTTTAAAAGGAGTGTGATTTATATGTTGATGCCAATGTTGTGGAAGAGTAACAAAGATGATGAGATGAACCTGATGAATCCATTTGCAGAAATGGACAAGATGTTTGATGACTTCTGGGGAAACGACCTTGGAAGCGCGGGCAGTATGCGCACAGATGTCATTGATGATGGAAAAAATTACAAGCTTGAGGCTGATCTTCCGGGATTTAACAGGGAAGATATTCATGTTGATCTGAAGAATGATATGTTGACCATCTCTGCTGCACATGATGAGAATAAGGATGAAAAAGATAAGAATGGCAAATATATTCGTCGTGAGCGCAGATCAGCATCCTATCAGAGATCATTCAGAGTAGAGAATCTGAATCCGGAAGATATCAATGCGCAGTACAGAAATGGTGTTTTGACAGTGACATTCCCTAAAAAGGAAGCCATCCCTGAAAAAGAAGATGCAAGAAGGATTGAGGTAAAAGATTAACCAATATATTTCTCAAAAAAACGGGACTGCTGTTGCAGTCCCGTTTTTTTTATGCAACAATAGATACTGTAGTTGAGTAAAGCAGTCAGTTACTGACAACCTGAAAGGAGATACCAGACATGGCAGATTTTTTACGATGCAGGGCAGAGGAAATCAAGGGTACAAAAACAGAGCAAAATCTTCTGGCGGCTTTTGCGGGAGAATCACAGGCCAGAAACAAGTACACTTATTTTGCTTCAAAAGCAAAAAAAGACGGATATGTTCAAATCGGTAATATTTTTCAGGAAACGGCAGATAATGAAAAGGAACATGCAAAGATATGGTATAAGATTCTGCATGGAATAGGTGATACGGCTGAGAATCTGAATACGGCTGCTGATGGTGAAGAATATGAGTGGAAAGAAATGTACCCTTCCTTTGCAGCGACAGCAAAAGAAGAAGGCTTTGACGATATTGCAAGGCTTTTCAGCAGGGTTGCAGAAATAGAAAAAGAGCATGAGGCAAGATATCGTAAGCTTCTTGAAAATGTGGAGAACGGGGTTGTATTTTCCTCTGATGGGGATGCAATCTGGCAGTGTTCCAATTGCGGACATATTATTGTTGGACCAAAAGCACCGGAAATTTGCCCGGTATGCGGACATCCACAAAGCTATTATCAGAAAAAAGCTGAGAATTATTAATTAATCAGACAAATGTAAAATGAAATACAGGTTTCCGGATCCGATGGGCAGTATGATCGGACCCGGAAACAATCAATATATGCAGAATGTCAGATGCGGAGCGAGCGTAGAAGGATGAAGTGGAATCCCGATTTTGAAATTGCGGCACTTTTGGTTACACTGGTTTTTAATATTTTTTTCTGTACAGAAAGACGTCTGCCATTAAAGCAGAATCACTATTTTTCTCACATTCTGGGAGTTGAGTTTGGCGTTATTTTCTGTGATTTGATCGCCTCTGCAATCTCATCTGAATATTGGAAATATTCCTTCTTTATTTTGAATATCACGAATGTTATCTATTTTCTGTTTCTGATACTTCTGATCATTGAATTCTTTTTTTATACCATTTCACTGACGGAGCATGCAGCTCATTTATCACAGAAGTGGAAGATGGTTCTGCAGATTCCCTTCATGCTGACCGGGCTTGCCATATTATTGACACCTTTTACCGGAATGATTTTCACGGTTGATCCTGTGAACGGGTACCAGCGTGGCTGGGGATATATGCTTCTGTTTTATATGGTTTGTTTTTATATTTTCATGTCAATCGGGTATATTACAGTCTTCCACAAAAACGTTACAGGAAGGCAACTGATCAGTATCTATATGTTCTGTATTCTGGAATTCTCAGGAGTTGTGCTGCAGATATTTTTCTTTCCATATATATTACTGACAAATGGATTTTCAGCACTTGCCATTGCGGTGATCTATCTGTCGCTGCAGAATCCCGATTTTTATAAGAACAAGATGACCGGATTGTTTAATGCAGATGCTTATATGGAAATTGCAAAAGAAAAAATAGGCAGAGAAGAAGTCTTTACTGCACTTGGAATTGTTATGGACAATTTTCCGATTGCGCGAAAGACATATGGAAAAGAACATCTTGATCTGTGTCTGAAAGAAATTGCAGAATTTCTGCAGAAAATGTATCCGCAGATGCCGTCTTTTTATTTCCATGACGGGTGTTTTGTTATAATGGATACAGAAGGCGGAAACTTTGAGCAGATCAAGGCAGAGATTGAACAACGTTTTGAACAGCCGTGGCTTGTTGAAAATGGTGAAATCTATTTTTCTATCTGCACGGCATTATGGCCCAGACAGATTGTGCGAACGAGTGCAATTGAAATGGTGGATGGACTGCAGATGGCAATGGAAAAAGCAACCGAAAAGGGAAATGGGATCTGTGTTGTAATTGATGAGGAACTGATCAGGCAGATGCAATATGATGCGCAGGTGGAAAATGCACTCAGCAGAGCACTTGAGAATAATCTGATCGATGTTTATTTTCAACCGATTTATTCAACTGCACAAAACAAAGTGACTGCAGCAGAGGCGCTTGCAAGACTTTATGACAGTGAACTGGGATTTATTTCCCCGGAAGAGTTTATTGTTAAGGCGGAGCAAAACGGAAGTATCATGCAACTGGGCAGACAGGTTTTCGAAAAAACATGTCAGTTTATTCAGGGCAACGATCTGGAGGCGTTGGGTATTGATTATATTGAAATAAATCTGTCGCCGGTGCAATGTCTCAGAGAACAGCTGGCACAGGAACTGATGGAAATTGCCGCCAGACACGCTGTCCCGATGAAACTTGTAAATCTGGAGATCACAGAGACGGCAACAACAGATGTGGCTGTGATCAGAGAAAATATGCATACGCTCAGTAAAAATGGGACGACCTTCTCATTGGATGATTATGGAACCGGATTTTCCAATCTGATCAATATACTGGATTTGCCACTTCATATTGTCAAGATTGACAAATCAATTGTCTGGGCATATTTTTCCGGGGCAAGAAATGTTCTTCCACACGTGGTAAAGATGTTTAAAAGTCAGAATCTGAAGATCGTAGTTGAGGGTGTGGAGACGCAGAAGATGGCAGATGAGCTTGCACAGATGGGGTGTGATTACGAGCAGGGATTTTATTTTTCTAAGCCTGTTCCTTCGGAAACATTCCTAAAATATGTCAGACAGATTAATTGTATGGAATAAAAAAGGGTACTTCCGATATATGGAAGTACCCTTTTGGGTTGTAAGAAATGTATCTGTTTATCTGAATTATTCTTCAGTATCTTTTTTTGCAGGGAACAGCTTTGTCAGCAGCATCATGATCAGAATCAGAACAACTGCTACAGAGAAGATTCCGAGCATGCCAAGTCCCATTACCCTAAGAGATTCCATAAAACTTGTTATCATAAACCGTTCTCCATTTCTGCGCTGTATGAAGCGCACCAAGATTGATATCAGTATATCAGAAATCAGTACAGCAGATCAAAGGCGAGGAATCAGTCCCAAAATCAGTCCGCCTGCAATAACGGAAGCAATCTGACCGGATACATTTACACCGGTTGCCTGCATGATCAGAACGTTGGTCGGATCTTCCTTTAGTCCCATCTGTGTGATTACACGGGCAGACATCGGGAACGCGGAAATGCCGCATGCACCGATCATCGGATTCAGTTTTTCTTTCAGGAACAGGTTGAGGATCTTGGCAAAAAGTACGCCACCGACTGTATCAAATACGAACGCAACCAAGCCCAGAAGCAGAATGAAAAGAGTCTGTAAGTTTAAGAAGTCAGCTGCACGCATCTGGGAAGCAACTGTCAGGCCAAGCATCAGTGTGATCAGATTTGCAAGTGAAGTCTGTGCCGTATCGGAAAGAGAGTCCAACACCCCGCATTCACGGATCAGATTACCGAACATCAGGAAACCAACCAGTGCAACGGAACGGGGAGCGATGAGTCCGGCGACAATAGTAATACAGATCGGGAAAAGAATCTTTGCTGTTTTTGATACATTGTGGGGACTGTATTTCATGTGGATCAGACGTTCCTTTTTGGTTGTGACCATGCGGATGACCGGTGGTTGAATGATTGGAACAAGCGCCATATACGAATAGGCAGCTACAACAATTGCACCGACATATTTGGACTGGAAATAGTTTGCAACGAAAATAGAGGTAGGACCATCGGCTGCACCGATAATTCCGACAGAGGCAGCATCCTGCAGATTAAAACCGAACAGGGTAGCCAGGCTTAAGGTAAAGAAAATACCAAACTGTGCAGCTGCACCAAAGAGCATCATCTGCGGGCAGGACAGGAGCGGAGTAAAATCAATCATTGCACCGATTCCAATAAATAAAAGAAGCAGGAATACTTCATTGGAAATACCGGCATCAAACAGAACATTCAGGGGTCCCTGTTCTGTAATGTTATCAATGACCTGTGTGACAGCACCTGACATGGGAAGATTGACCAGAATCGCACCGAATCCCATCGGAACCAGAAGAGACGGTTCCATTTTTTTGGCAATTCCCAGATAGATTAGGATACCGCCAATGATCCACATAACAATCATCTGCCATGTGGTATTACCGATGTTTGAATAAAGACTTAGAATTTGTTCCACACTCGCCTCATTTCTGCGTTTCACTTTATTATGAAACGCACTATATAGTTTTTTTATAATCAAAAAAACGACAGAAAAGCTTTTATTATAGCATGAGAGCTATGATAAAAGTCTTGCCGTCGGTTAAGATTCGAAACAGATCACCTGGGCCGGATTCGGATGTTTCCATCGTGATGACGGATCCGGCTACAGCATCATAAAATGCTGTCAGCTACTCCCCTTTATTATGTATACTATTGTACGGAATCCGAATAAACATGTCAATCCGAAATCTTTCGGCAGAGGATTGAATTTTTCACTGTGCTTTTTAACTAAAAAAATGTACAATGAGATTCGGATGCAGAAAACAGAATCGGTATATCGGAGGAAACAGGAAATGAAGTATTCTGATCTACAAAATGGAAGTGATATTCGCGGGATCGCGATGGAAAATGAATGGAATGAAACGGTTAATCTGACGGAAGATGCGGTCAGACATTTGGCAGGTGCCTTTGCAGTCTGGTTGTCAAAACGTAACGGGAGAAAAAATCTTCATATTGCTGCAGGACATGATTCCAGACTGACAGGAGAGAGACTTTTACAGGCTGCCTTTACGGGAATCAATTCGCAGGGAGCAAAAAGCTTAAATCTGGGGCTTGCAAGCACACCTGCAATGTTCATGTCAACGGTATTGGATCCCTGTCATTTTGATGGCAGCATTATGATCACAGCCAGTCATCTTCCATACCACAGAAATGGTATGAAGTTTTTTACTCCGGATGGTGGATTGGAAAAAGATGAGATAAAGGAACTTACAGAAATAGCATCCGGTCTGACTCTTACAGAACCATTTGATGCAGCTGCGGATAAAGTGGATTTTATGTCTGTTTATGAATCCTATTTATGTAACCGGATCAAAAAGGGAGTAAATGCTTCCGATTATGATCAGCCGCTTAAGGGACTGCATATTATTGTTGATGCAGGAAACGGAGATGGCGGATTTTTTGTATCAGGCGTCCTGCAGAAACTCGGAGCTGAAACAACAGGAAGTCAGTTCCTGGAACCGGACGGACATTTCCCCAACCATATTCCGAACCCCGAGGATCAAAAGGCAGCAGCTTCGGTTCAGGCTGCAACAATACTTGCACACGCTGATCTTGGAATCATCTTTGATACAGATGTGGACCGTGCAGGTGCGGTGCTTGCAGATGGCAGAACACTGACCAGAAATGCTCTGATTGCAGTGCTTTCCAGAATTGCACTGGCGGAACATCCGGGCACAACGATTGTTACGGATTCTGTTACTTCAAGCGGACTGGCCGGATTTATTACAGCGCATGGCGGTGTGCACAGAAGATTCAAAAGGGGATACAAAAATGTAATTGATGAATCCATACGTTTGAACAAAGAAGGAACGGATAGTCAGCTTGCTATTGAGACATCCGGTCATGGAGCCTGGAAAGAGAATTTCTTTCTGGATGACGGTGCTTATCTGATGGTTAAACTGCTGATTGAAATGGGAAAAGGAAATCGCCTTGAAGACATGATCGCAGACTTGCAGGAGCCTGCGGAGAGTATCGAAATTCGTTTTCCTGTAACGGCAGAAAACATTGCAGAAAACGGAGACAAGGTATTGGCGCTGGTAAGAAATGCCGCAGAACGGACAGAGGGGTGGAGTCTGGAACCGGAGAATTATGAAGGTGTCCGGATTAATTGTGATCCGGAGCATGGTAATGGATGGCTGCTCTTACGAAAATCGCTCCATGAACCCATTATGCCTTTAAATATAGAAAGTGACAGTGAAGGCGGAAATATAATAATAGGCAGAATACTTGCGCGGATTTTGGAAAAAGCAGAAGGAATCGAACAGAAACCTTTAACTGATTTTATTGCATGATGCAGGCATCTTTGAGGGGAGAATGTAAAATGATGGAAAAAGCAGCTGAAAGCGTTTTTTCATATCGCATGGACTTGGAGGAATTTGAATGTCACAGACTACAAAACGTGCACTGGAAGCATCTCTCAAAAATCTTTTACTGCAGAAACCGCTGGATAAGATTACAGTAAGCGATATTACGGAAGACTGCGGGATCAGCCGTATGACGTTTTATTATCATTTCAGGGATATTTATGATCTGGCAGAATGGTCATGCGCAGAGGACGCCAGTAAGGCCCTTGCGGATAAGAAAACATATGATACGTGGCAGGAAGGCCTTCTGCAGATATTTGAATCCGTCAGGTTGAATAAACCCTTTATTGAAAATGTATACCATTCTGTAAGCAGTGAAAAAATTGAAGCATATCTTTACAGCGTAACGTATGCGCTGATCAAGGATGTTGTTGAGGAAGAAGCACAGGGCATGAAGGTTCGGGATGAAGATAAAAAATTCATTGCTGACTTTTACAAATATGCTTTTGTGGGGCTGATGCTGGAATGGATCCGAAAAGATATGAAAGAGGATCCGGCTATTATAGTAGAGAGATTGTCGCGTACGATTCAGGGCAGCATTTCACTTGCACTGGAAAGATATCGGACAGATCTGTAGAAATTGAACAGATCAGCATAAATGATAAAAAATTGTACAAAGAGCGGGACATGATAAAACTTTTATCATGTCCCTTTTTTTGATTATGGAAACAGAAAGATAAAAGAATTATATTGAGGATACAAACAAAAAGCGATATGAAAACGCTTTTATAAACAGGAGGAATAGCATATGTATTATTCAAGTGGTAATTACGAAGCATTTGCACGTCCGTTGAAACCGGAAGGTGTAGAACACAAGTCAGCATATATTATCGGAAGCGGTCTTGCGGCACTTGCTGCAGCATGTTTCCTGGTACGTGACGGACAGATGGATGGAAGTCATGTTCATGTTCTGGAAAAAGATCCGATTCCGGGTGGTGCCTGTGACGGATACAAATATGAGAATGTCGGATATGTAATGCGTGGCGGACGTGAAATGGATAACCATTTTGAGTGTATGTGGGATCTGTTCAAATCCATTCCTTCCATTGAGACGGAAGGCGTCAGTATTCTGGATGAATATTACTGGCTGAATAAAAAAGATCCGAATTTTTCTCTTTGCCGTGCAACAGAAAATAAGGGACAGGATGCACATACAGATAATAAATTTGCACTTTCTGACAAGGGTGCACAGGAAATTATGCATCTGTTTTTTACCCCGAATGAAGAATTACAGAATAAAGTCATTACGGATGTGTTTGATGATGAAGTTCTGAAATCCAATTTCTGGATGTACTGGCGTACCATGTTCGCATTTGAAAACTGGCACAGTGCACTTGAAATGAAACTGTATATACAGAGATTTGTTCACCATATCGGAGGTCTTCCGGACTTCACGGCACTTAGATTTACCAAGTATAATCAGTATGAATCCATGATACTGCCGATGGTCAAATATCTGGAAAGCTTTGGTG
>JAGOGF010000021.1 GCA_017996845.1 Butyrivibrio sp. | reverse complement strand
GGTGCGGAAAAGGCGCGATGCTTCCTGACAGCACATGCTTATTCAGTGGATTTTGCTGATCGTGTTGCTTCCTGTATTGCGGCGCCCAGAATCAGAACAAACAGTGCGCCGGAAAGTATTGAGGCACAGATTCTGTTTGATGCGGATAAGATTGATGTCTCGGGAACAATCGGAATTGCAAGGACTATTTTTTATAAGGGACAGGTTGCAGAGCCTTTATACACACTCGATGAAAACGGCAGTGTGCTGGATGGAACAAGTGACACCGAACCGTCTTTTTTTCAGGAATATAAATATAAGCTGGAGAAGATGTATACGAAATTCTATACCAGGAGAGGCACAGAAATAGCAGCGCAGCGGCAGCAGGCGGCAGTTTCTTTTTATAACAGTATGCTGTCGGAGGTAAGGCAGTCCTATGCGGCAGGAATCCATATAATAGACGAAATTCTGGAATAGCAGTCACAGACAATTGGAGGATATTATCCTGTCGGCAGAGCTTGTGATCAGAAACAGCACAAAGGGTCAGCAGGATACGACAACATGACAAAGAAGAAAATACTGGTAGTTGGCAGTCTGAATATGGACATTGTCATCAATATGAAAAAAATTCCTGCTGTCGGAGAGACAGTGGAGGGCAGCGGATACTGGCACAGTCCGGGCGGAAAAGGTGCAAATCAGTGCTGCGCTGCAGCAAAACTTGGCGGAAATGTGCAGATGCTTGGATGCATTGGAAATGATTCTTACGGGCAGATCCTTAAGAGAAGTCTTGCGACAGCAGGAGCTGATGTAAATGCGATTGCGGAAGCAGCGGAATCAACAGGCATGGCATATATCTTTGCAGATCAGGATGCACATAACAGCATTGTAACGATCAAGGGTGCAAATGCCTGCTGCGACTGTGCAAGAATTGACCAGAGCAGAGAACTGGTGAAAAACTGCGATATCGTGCTTCTGCAGAATGAGATTCCGGAGGAAGCAATCTTCCATTTGATTGAAATGGCATACGAGGAACATAAAATCATCATATGGAATCCGGCGCCGGCGCTGCATAAAGTACCGGATCAGATTTTGTCCCGCATCGATTATCTGACGCCGAATGAAACAGAACTGGCCAGTATGACCGGGCAAAGTACAGCGGCGCAGGAGGAAATCATTGCTGCAGGAAAACTTCTGATACAAAAGGGTGTACGCAATGTCGTTGTGACGGCAGGCGCGGCAGGAGCTGTATGGATCCGGGAGAGCGGACAGAAGACTGTCCCTGGCATAAAGGTTAATGCCATTGATACAACAGGTGCCGGTGACTGCTTCAACGGTGCACTTGCTGTATCAATTGCAGAGGGTATGCAGACGCAGGAGGCAATTCAAAAGGCAAATGCTGCATCGGCTCTGAGTGTAACCAGGAAAGGCGCACAGATATCCATGCCGGATAAGGCAGAGTGGGAAGCCTTTTATCAGTCAATTGTAAAATGACAGAATAATCAGTTACGGAAGCTGGTGACTGGAAATGTGTATGAAACAGGAGTTTGAGATGATAAAAATCTGGATCAATACGTAAGACCAGGCGGAAGAAAAAGGATTAATAAACAAGGGAGATTCTTATGTTAGCAGAGCGGATGATGTGGATGAAGCATTCGGAACGTTTGAAGGATGAAATCATACAATGTCGTTATGAAGGTAAGGACGTACAGAGACTGGAGCAGGAAGTACAGATCGTACTGAATCTTCAGGAAGGAACCGATAAGGAACGGCTGGCGGATGCCGTATACAAAAAACTTGAGGAAAGCCCTGTCCGTGCAGACTTTCTGTTTCAGGAACCACAAACATATGCGGGCATCCGACAGGTATTGCCCAAAGAAGCGTCAGATGTTTTTCCGTTTCACAAGCAGACATATCCGGAACATCTTCGCGGTGCTTGGTATGGCCGCGCAATCGGCTGTCTGCTCGGGATACCGGTGGAGGGCTGGAGCCGTGCCAGAATATTGGGATATCTGAAAGAGAGCGGACAGTATCCGCTGGCTGGATATATTCGTTCCGATGCGGATCTGGAAATTCGGGAAAAATATCAGATCATGGATCTGGATCCCAATCATTCTTATGACAGACGTGTCATTTGCTGGAAAAATAATATTTCGTCTTTCCCGGTTGATGACGATCTGAATTATCTGATTGCGGCGATGAAACTGCTGGAAGATTTTGGAAGAGATTTCAGCAGTGAGAATGTGATGGAGAACTGGCTCATTTCTTTTCCGTTTCTGCATTCCTGTACGGCGGAGAGAGTAGCCTGTCAGAATGCGCTGAACCTGATTCCAGTAACCGCAACGGCTACGGTATATAATCCCTATCGGGAATGGATCGGTGCACAGATCAGGGGAGATTTCTTTGGATACATCAATCCCGGGAATCCAACGCAAGCGGCTTCCATGGCCTATCGGGATGCTGCAATCAGTCATACGAAAAATGGCATATATGGAGAGATGTTCATTGCAGCACTGATCAGTCTTGCGGCGCAGCCGGAAATGAGCATGCCGCAGATTTGCAGAAAAGCACTGCAGCAGATTCCGCAGACCTCCCGTCTGTATCAGGATGTGCTGCAGATCGTAGAACATTTTGAAAAGGGTGTGTCCTACGAAAAACTGGAAGAACAGATCTACCGGCAGTATGATCCGGATCAGTCATTTGACTGGTGCTATGTCAATCCCAATACGATGATTTGTGTTGCGGTAGTTCTCTGCTATGAAAAGTCTTTTGGTGAAGCAATTGCACATGCAGTAACGGCAGGGTTTGATACAGACTGTAATGGCGCCACGGTAGGATCGATTTTGGGAATGCGGGGCGGTTTCCGGGCGATTGAAGAGAAATGGACAGAAGATCTGGAGCCTGTTCTGCATTCCAGTATCAGCAGGTATGAGCAGATCAGGCTGGATGAGGCAGCTGCGCGCACGATGAAAATAATCCCGTTTTAATTTGAACTTTTGAAAATCTTGTCAGCGTTTACAAGAGAGTGAAGGCTGCAACTGATTGAATTGAAAAAAAGAAAGATAAAAAAGATCAATAAAAGTGATTAAATAATATACTGGTATAATAATTCGACCGTGCTATGATAAGATCAATCAAGAAAAATGATGCAAAAATTAAGAGGAGCATAGCATTGTGATGGAAAATTATCAGAAGTATCAGAGACAGTATTTCATGCCGCCCAAAGTTACATATGACTGGGTACAAAAAGACCATATCGATAAACCGCCGATCTGGTGCAGTGTTGATTTAAGGGACGGAAATCAGGCACTGATCGAACCGATGAGTCTGGAAGAAAAACTGGAATTTTTCACATTGCTTGTAAAACTCGGCTTTAAGGAAATCGAAATCGGTTTCCCTGCAGCATCTGAAACAGAATTTGAATTCGCCAGAACCCTGATCGAAAAGAAGATGGTTCCGGATGATGTAACGCTTCAGGTTCTGACACAGGCAAGGGAGCATATTATCCGCAGAACGTTTGAGGCGGTCAATGGTGCACCGCATGCCATCATTCATCTGTACAATTCGACTTCCGTAGCACAGCGTGAACAGGTATTCAAAAAAGATAAGGATGAAATTCGGAAAATAGCGGTAGATGGTGCATTGCTGCTGAAAAAACTGGCAGATGAGACATCGGGTGATTTCTCCTTTGAGTATTCTCCGGAAAGTTTTCCGGGGACAGAAGTAGACTATGCGGTAGATGTCTGCAATGCGGTACTGGATGTATGGAAACCGGATACCAGATACAAAGCGGTTATTAATATTCCGACAACGGTTGAGATAGCAATGCCGCACGTTTTCGCCACACAAGTGGAATATATCCATAAGAATCTGAAATACCGCGATGCAGTCGTGCTTTCTCTTCATCCGCACAATGACAGAGGCAGCGGAGTCAGCGATGCGGAGCTTGGAATACTTGCGGGAGCGGATCGTATTGAAGGAACCATATTTGGAAACGGAGAGCGTACCGGGAATGTCGATATTGTGACGCTTGCCCTGAATATGTTTTCACACGGTGTTGATCCCAAACTTGACTTTAGCCATATCACGGAACTCGGAGAGGCGTATGAGAGACTGACCAGAATGCATATCTATGAGCGTCAGCCTTATGCGGGAGCACTTGTATTTACCGCTTTTTCAGGATCTCATCAGGATGCGATTTCCAAGGGCTTTGCATGGCATGAACAAAAGAAGGATAAAGGGATCTGGAGTGTTCCGTATCTTCCGATTGATCCGAAAGATCTTGGAAGAGAATATGACGGTGATGTCATCCGAATCAACAGTCAGTCCGGTAAGGGCGGTGTCAGCTATATCCTGAAGACCAATTATGGCATGATGGTACCCAAGGCCATGCAGGAAGATGTCAGCTATACGATCAAGGATATCTCCGATCGGGAACATGCAGAACTTTCACCGGAACGCATCTATCAGATCTTTGAAGACAAATATGTGCATAATGATGGTGCATTTCAGATTATCGACTGTCATTTCAAACAGGGAGACGGAATCCTTGCTGAAGTTACGATTCTGCATGCAGGTAAGGAGCATGTGGTTGCAGCCAATGGAAACGGTCGTCTGGATGCTGTCAGCAATGCGATCAAGCAGTATTTTGATATCAGTTATGAACTGACAACCTATGAAGAGCATGCACTTGGAAGAGGATCATCCTCCAAAGCAGTCACCTATGTAGGTGTTACGCAGGAGGGCAGGAATTTCTGGGGTGTCGGAACAGATGAGGATATCATCAAGTCATCCATTAACGCGCTTGCGGTGGCGGTCAATCAGATTGACAGTGTACGAAATGTCCGGGATAGTAAAGATGAACGAATCAATGCAATTGTGAATTATATTCAGGAAAATTACCTGACGGTTACACTGGATGATCTGTCTAATAAATTTTATCTGTCAAAACCGTATCTGTCTAAATATATTAAGGAAAAGTCTGGTGTAACTTTTGGAGAAAATGTCAAGAAAATCCGACTGAAAAAGGCAAGTACCCTTCTGCGCAACGGTAACATGAAGGTGGAACGTGTTGCAGAAGCGGCAGGATATCAGAATGTAGAGCATTTTAACAGGCTGTTCAAGAAAAAGTATGGGATGACGCCTGTACAGTATCGCAGCTCGACCAGATAAATCTGATTTACAGAAGCAGTAGAAGTGTCTATAAGCAGGATAAGGATGTGACAGTTTGAGAGATTTTTCAAATTGTCACATTTTTTTTGAAATTCTGAAGATTTTTGTTGCGATGATCCGTTATGATAAATGAGAGGGCTGAAAAAGGCAGATCAGGATATCAGAACCGGGCTGAAATACCGATGCAGACCTATGAAAAAAGTAAGGGAGGTGGATAAAATAGATGCAGATAAGTGGCTGGCGGAACTGATTGATCAGTATCAGAATCTGATTTTTTCAGTCTGCTACCGTATGACAACGGATTATTTTGCGGCACAGGATCTGACGCAGGAAACTTTTTTATCCGCTTACCGCAGCAGGGAGCAGTTTGACGGTGCAAACGGGAAAGCATGGCTATGCCGGATCGCAACCAATAAATGTATCGATTATATCCGGGAAGCGGAAAGACGTATGGTACCGACAGAGGATGAAACGATAGACGAATATGCAGCGGATGGCGGGGAACCCGAAAACGAAGCGCTTGAGCGTGAGATACAGAAAAACCTGGAAGAAAACTGCAGGAGTTTGAGACCTCCTTATGATGAAATTGCATATCTGTACTTTTGCAAAGAACAGAAACCTGCAGATATTGCAGCTGCAAAAGGGCAGAATCTGAAATCCATTCAGACACAGATTTACAGAGCCAGGGTGATACTGAAAGGAATCTACAGAGAGGAACTGCAGATCAGCAGCGTGAAGGAGAAACGGGCATGAGCAGAGAAAATCAGAACCGGGATTACGAGGGGAATTATCTCTCAGAGGAAGAACTGAAAAAACTGATCGCAGAAGTGGAAACAAATTCCATGCTCCATGCACCGCATAATCTGAAAGACGAGATTCTGCAGGCGGCAGAACAGGAACAGTCAGATCTCAGTGTGAAAAAAGAAATAACGGGAAAGCGTCCTGCAGCATATCAGAAAAGCAGGCGCAGAGCATTCTTTCTATATGTACTCGAGGTGGAAGCCGTATCGGCGGCGGCGATAGCAATGCTGTTTCTGACACCTGTCAGAAATGCGGACAGCTGGACGAGTCAGAAAGTCCAGGATCCGACATCTTCTGTCATGTATCAGATCAATGAAAAAAGCAATGCATTCTGCAGTCATCTGTATGATTTTTCCAATCGGATGATCATGACGGACAGCGAAAAATAGTACAGGGACCGAACGATAGATACAATAAAATGAAAACAGGCAGACAGGATAGAATCAGGAAAGGATTATGATAATTATGAGAAAAAGAAGAAGTGGATTTTGGACATTTATTTTTTCATGGATTCCGGGATGTGCAGAAATGTACTGGGGTTTTATGAAGCAGGGAATCAGTTTGCTCGGAGCGTTCTGTGCAGTGGCATTTGTTGCGACCATACTGAATATCGGACCGATGATGTTTTTGGATCTGATTGTATGGTGTTATGCTTTTTTCCATGCGATCAATATGGTACACCTTTCAGATGAAGAACTGCATGATATGCAGGATGATTATCTGTATCATTTTGAAAGTCTGAAGGGATTGCAGAAGAATAATATACGAAATAACAAGATCCTTGCGATTGTACTGATCGTAGGCGGTGCAATTCTGGTTCTGCGCGGATTTTACGAGATGCTGGCCCCTTACATGCCGCATGAAATCTGGAATATGATTGGAAGTATATTCGGATATGTACCGCAGATTCTGGTGGGCATTGCCATTGTTGCGGTAGGAATGATGATGATTCGCGGTAAAAAGCAGGAACTTCTGGAGGATCATAAAGATGGAGAAAATGAATAGACAGCACCGTATCGGGAGTTTGACCTTTGGCGTGACGCTGGTGCTGCTGGGTGTTCTGTATCTGATCCATATTTTCTGGCAGACTTTATCACTGCAGTTTATTTTTCACCTCTGGCCCTGCGTGTTTATTCTGCTTGGGACGGAGATTCTGGCTGCAAACCGCAGCGAAGAGCATTTTACCTATGATAAGGCAGCGATCATTTTAACAATGATTATGATCTGTTTCGGAATGGGACTGGCGGGAATTGATTTTGCATGGGAACATGCGATTACCCGGTTCTGCATCGGTTAACAGGGATGTCATATCAGATCATTTGATATTTCTGACAGTAAAAAGATATGTGAAAATGCAGCCTGCAGGGGCATGGACACATATCTTTTTTGGTGCATCTATCAGGTGAAAAGAAGCGGAAACGGAAGGAAAAGAGAATAAGCACCCTCTGCACAACGCAGGAATTTCATGCTATAATCTATAATTGTCAAATCAAACATTTTGTAGAAGATTCTAAAATAAGAAAGGCAATTCATTATTTATGGAAAAGAAATATGATGTAGTAATTATCGGAGCAGGCCCCGGCGGAATATTCTGTGCATATGAACTGAAAGAGAAAAAAACGGAGCTGAATATCCTCATTGTAGAGAAGGGGCGTTCCATTGAAAAAAGGCAATGTCCCAAAAGAGTTACGGGCAGATGTGTCGGCTGCAAACCCTGTTCCATTACGACTGGTTTTGCCGGCGCAGGTGCTTTTTCAGACGGGAAACTGTCTCTTTCCCCGGACGTAGGCGGCAATCTGCCTGCTATTCTCGGGTATGATACGGCTGCAAAGCTGATCCACGAGTCAGATAAGATTTATCTGAAATTTGGTGCAGATACCAATGTATATGGTGTTGACAGAGAAAATGAAATCAGGGAAATCCGCAGAAAAGCAATCGGAGCCAATTTAAAGCTCATTGAATGTCCGATCCGTCACCTTGGAACAGAAGAAGGCTACAAAATATACGGTAAACTGCAAAAACATCTGGAAGAAGCAGGTGTGGAGCTCTTGTTCAATACCATGGTCGAGGAAATCATTGTGGAGGATGGTGTTGCAAAGGGCATTCGTACGGATAAAGGTGATACGTTTTATGCGGATGAGGTAGTATCCGCTGTAGGGCGTGAGGGCGCAGACTGGTTTAAGGATAAGTGTGAGGAAATCGGGATTGAAACAACGCCCGGAACGGTAGATATCGGTGTCCGTGTAGAAGTGCGTGATGAGGTCATGCAGTTTCTGAACGAGAATCTGTATGAGGCCAAACTGGTGTACCATACACCTACATTTGATGATAAGGTACGTACCTTTTGCACCAATCCTTCAGGAGAGGTGGCAACGGAGTACTATGAGAACGGGCTTGCAGTTGTAAACGGACATGCATATAAGGCACAGGATTACAAGACCAGCAACACCAATTTTGCGCTGCTCGTATCCAAGAACTTTACAAAACCGTTCAAGACACCTATTGAATATGGAAAGAAAATTGCGGAACTTTCCAATATGCTGTGCGGCGGCAGAATTCTGGTACAGACCTATGGTGATTTTAAGAGAGGCAGACGTACAACAGAAGAAAGACTCTGCAGAAACAATCTGATTCCGACACTCAAAGATGCTGTTCCGGGTGACCTTTCCCTTGTGTTTCCGCACAGAATTATGGTTGATCTGGATGAAATGCTGCAGGCACTGGATAAGGTGACACCGGGTATTGCATCGGAAGAAACTTTATTGTATGGGGTAGAGGTAAAGTTCTATTCCAACAGAGTAATTGTTGACAATGATTTTGAAACAAGTGTCCGTGGTCTTCGTGCAATCGGGGATGGCGCTGGTGTAACCCGCGGTTTACAGCAGGCAAGCGCGAATGGATTGAGTGTTGCACGCAGTATCCTTTGCAGAATGGAAGAAAACAGCAAATGAATCTGATCAGGAAAACAGGGTTATTTATGGCAATAGTCAGCTGTGTGACACTTCTGACAGGATGTGTGCCGCAGCTGTCTTCCGGAGAAAATATAAAGGTAGTTCTTACGACCGGATTAAGGGAAAATGAGGTTTTCCGGATTGAGGATGCTTCCTGCAGTCTTTCCGAGATTATGGTGTATCTGATCAATACGCAGGATCAATATGAAAGTACACTCGGAAGCGGTATCTGGAATGCGAAAGTAAAAGGACAGAATCTGGAAAACAGTGTAAAAGAATCGTGTCTTGCCAAAATATCACAGATCAAAACAATGAATCTTCTGGCGCAGCAGAATGGAATCATGCTCAGCGATGATGAGAAAGCAAAGGCGCAGAAGGCTGCACAGGAGTATTATGGATCGCTGAATGATACGGAAAAGACTGCAATGGATAATGTTTCCCTTGCTGCCATTACGCAGATGTATGATGAATATGCACTTGCAGATAAACTTTATCAGTACACGATCCGGGATATCAATCCGGAAGTCAGTGATGACGAAGCCAGAAAACTGACTGTTCAGCAGATTTTCTGCAAAACATATACCCTGGATGCAAAAGGACAGAAGGTAGCAGTATCGGATGCCCAGAAGCAGAAGATTTATCAGAAAATGGAGCAGATCCAGAAAATGATTGCATCCAAAACTGCATTTGAAACACTTGCTGAAAAATATAATGAAGCGGATGATATGACAATATCCTTTGGCAAAGGAGAAGAAGATGCTGCACTGGAAACAGCAGCTTTTAATCTTGCAACAGATGAAGTAAGCGGCATTATTGAAACAACAAATGGTTATGAGATCATTAAATGCGTGACGACCTTTAACAAAACAGAAACCGAAGCAAATAAGGTCAGAATCGTGGAAGAGCGAAAAAAGGAAGCCTTCGGGAAACAATATGATGACTTTGCGGATAATCTTACCAGAGAGCTTAATACCGAACTATGGGATAAAGTTAAGCTTGTACATGACAGCAGGATTGCGACCAGCAGCTTTCGGGAAATATATGACAAATATTTTTTCATGGAGTCACAGGGAAATGCATACTGAAGAAATGTTATAAAAGGCAGGAAGGATTTGCGCTATGGGCGAAGCAATTGATCAGAGTTTGATTCTTACAGGATGCCTGCTTTTTTCTTTTACTGAAAAAAATGTCAGTATGTCTGTGGTTTCACTTCTTATCGGAATCATTTTTGCAGCAGCCGGTATCAGATGGAGGGATAGGCGTGCGCATACTGCGCTGCTTATCCTTTTTTGCGTATTGCTGTATCCGATGAAGGAACTGATATTCTTTTTTCCGGCTGCAGGATATGTACTGACCGGAAATCAGGCTATTTCAGGCAAAAAGATTTCCCTGCTGTGGCTGACTGCTTTTGCTGCAATTTGGCCTGTGATAAGAATACGGCCGAACCCGGCAATGATCGTGACGGCGTTTTTGCTCATCGCGGCAGCAGCCAGAATGGCTGTTCAGAATGTGCAGAAACAGAATTTGATCTGCAGGCTGAAGGAAATACGTGACAGCGATATGGAACTGAATCTGACGCTGCGGGATAAGAACCAGATACTGATGGAAAGTCAGGAAAATGAGGTGCGGATGGCCACACTGCAGGAACGCAATCGCATTGCAAGGGAAATCCATGATCATGTAGGACATATGCTGACACGATCCATTCTGCAGATGGGTGCATTGCAGACGGTTTATCAACAGGAACCGCTTCATTCACAACTTTCGGAAGTGAATATTACATTAAATCATGCCATGAACAGCATACGCGAGAGTGTACATGATCTGCATGGTGATTCGGTTGATCTTCGCCTGAGCGTGGAGGAAGCACTCGAACAACTCCGGGACAGATGCCATGTAACACTTGATTATGATTTGGTACAGGAAGTTCCCCAAAATGTACGTTTTTGTTTCATTGCAACCGTAAAGGAAGCAGTTTCCAATATTATCAGGCATTCTGACTGCAGTGAAGTGCATGTGATGCTGCGGGAACACCCTGCGCTGTATCAACTGGTAGTGGAAGACAATGGGCATAATATCGGCAGCTGCGATCAGAACGGAATGGGACTGGGCAATATGCGGGAGCGGGTGGAAGCGTTACAGGGGCATATCAGAATAGACAAAGACAATGGATTTCGGATATTCATATCGGTGCCAAAAAAAAGCGCGGAGGAATAAATATGCGGGTGGTAATTGCAGATGATGATGCACTGGTAAGTGTATCTCTTAAGACAATTTTGGAAGCAAGCGGCGATATAGAAGTACTGGCAATAGGAATCAGCGCGGCTCAGGCAGTGCAATTATATGAAGAGAAACACCCGGATGTACTTCTTCTGGATATTCAGATGGGAGAAGAAAGCGGTCTGGATGCGGCACAGAAGGTATTGAAAAGAAATCCGGATGCAAAAGTTCTTTTTCTGACTACGTTTTCTGATAATGAGTATATTGTAAAGGCATTGAACATGGGCGCCAGAGGCTATATTCTGAAACAGGATTTTGAAGGCCTGATACCTGCACTGCGTGCAGTGAATGAGGGGCAGTGTGTCTTTGGAAGCGGAATAGCCAGTAAACTGCCAGCTCTTTTGCAGGAACAGGAGACCTTTGATTTTGCAGCGCATGAGATCGGCGAAAAAGAACTGGAAATAACTTCTCTTGTTGCAGAAGGCCTTAGTAATAAAGAAATTGCGGACAGGCTCTTCTTAAGTGAGGGAACCGTCCGCAATTATATCAGTGATATTCTGGACAAACTGGAACTGCGGGATCGAACGCAGCTAGCGGTATTCTATCTCAGGAAAGCCGGAAAGTGATCATCTTCTGCTTTTATCTATGGCTGCGGCAACGGAAAGGTTTGCGAATACGAAGAGCATTTCCACGCCCAGACAGAGGATAATTGTTTCCGGATTATATTTTTCTGTGGAAAACCCTGCCAGCATGTTGTTCAGTCTGATATACCAGTAAGCAGGCAGAAAATGTGCCACCATGAGAACTTTTGCACCCAGCAGCTCCTGTGAAACGAAGATGCCGCACAGAAAGGACATACCCAGACTGACCACATTGGCAAACATGGTAATGGTACTGTTCACACCTGCCTTCACGCTGAGAGAGAGACTGCTGGAAAGATAGGCAATTGAGAGGGATACCAGACTGAATACCAGTGAATTGATGATGCCGAACAGCGGGCGCACGTTATTCATTCCTTTTGCATACAAAATTGCTCCGATCGCGATAAAGAAGAGCCAGATACCAAGAGAAAAGACGATGCAGGCGCTGATCAGCTGGCGCTCATAGGAAAAGGTACTGATGGAGGAACAGTGAATGCGGTTGCTGAAGTCCTTTCTGCGGAAGATGGTCAGTACGATACCAACGCCCAGAACGATAACATTGAGCAGAATATAGGGCAGGTAACGCAGATAATAATACAGACTTGTACTTGCAGTCTGACTGTTTACATCTTTTGCAGAGGAAACGATATCCGTTTTAGGAAGTTTCCCAAGCAGGTCGTTTGTGGAGGATATGGCATCGGAAAGAGACATTCCACCTGTGAGCTGCATCTGAATGCTGAGAAGGTATTGCCTGACCTGTTCATCAACAAAACGGCTGTTCGCACTGCCGGGGACAGTCTGAACAGAGAGCAGACCTGAAGTATCACTTTTCTGCAGCCGGTCTTCAAAACCCTTGGGAATGGTGAGAACATAATCTACATAGCGGTAATAGAGATTGTCTTCGATGCCCTGTGTATTGCTGTCAGGCAGTGTGATGATATGATGACAGGAAGCAATATATTTATAAAGTGCGGCAGAAGCCTGGCTGTTATCCTGGTCTATGATGCAGACATTGAGCTGGCTTGCAGAAAACATATTCTTTTCTGTCTGTTTACCGGATGCAGTGATCCAAAAGGTCAACAGCAGAAAAACGAACATATATATGCTGATTGCGCCGGCATGTCGTGCGGCAATTTTAAAAAATATTTTAAAAATTACATTTTGATTTTTATCAGAGGCTTTCATACTGCTTTCCCCTTTCATTCAGCAATCCCAATATAAAGAAGACAAAGGCGACAAGTAACAGATCCCGAATATCCGTATAAAATCGTTTGCTGCTGGAACAGACGACCATGGAAAAAAAACAGTCGGAGATCAGAGTGGATGGATTGATCCGATTCAGGATCGGGACAGCATGTTCCACATAGATTCTGGCATTTCCTGCAAAAAGGCCGGAAAGTCCGCTGCAGATCATGATAAATCCCATTAAAAAGGCATCCTTTACCGGTGCATTCATCCTTCCGATACTTCCGATGAAAAATCCAAGGCAGACGCCTGTCAGACATCCGGCAGCAACTGTAAGAAGTACGCGGGGAATCTGGGAACCAAAGTCGATCTGCAAAACAAAAATATCAAATAAAAGCGTGATGGAAATACAGATATACTGAACAAGAAAGCTTGCGGTAAGATATCCCGCCAAAACAATGCCATGGTGAACCGGACTCAGTGCATTGCGCATTCCGACATCAGAAAGATTGGCCTGGGTGGACAGAACGGCTGAGTAGCCTGTCATACAGGCATATAGACAGAACATGGCGATCAGGTTGTAGAAATAGGAGAGCGATTCATCCATGCTGCCGGTGTGATTGACATAGGCAATATAATCCGGATTCTGATCAGATAGCTTCAGAACGGCTGCAATTTTGTCAGGCTGCGACATTGCCGTTTTGGTGATAACTGCTTCCTGCATATTATATTCTTCTGCAAAGGTATTCAGGATGCTTTGCTGCAGTGTATCCCCCACAGATGAAACACGCAGCTGTATGGAACAGTCGCTTTGCAGGCACAGAATACCCGAAACGGTGTTATCCTGCAGCATTTTCTGTGCATCTGTCTCGGAGGCATAGAACGGAGTCAAAAACGGGTCGGAACTGCTGCTGAGTGAGTCAATCACTTTTCGGAAAGCATTTGCTGAATCAGATGGAACACTATCCTGTATGACGATTGCAGTCGGAATTGCCTTGAAATTCTCGCTGCTTGTCAGATTGCCAAATGCAAAATAAAACAATGTGGACAATAATATGGGGAATGCAAGGCACCAGAACAATTGTGAGCGATTTCGCATACAAATTAGAAAATAATAACGAAAACAATGTATAAATTTGGAAAAATGGGATTTTATCATTGATCGCGCAGCTCCTTTCCCGTTATTTCCAGAAATACATCATTTAATGTCGGCATCTGTGTCGAAACATGCCCAAATGGAAGATCTTTTTCCTGCAGGTAGTTCAGAACCCGGATCAGATTGTGATTTCCGCCGCTGCAGAGCGCGGTTAGTTCATGGTTTTGCCAGGTGACTTCATAAATGTGCGGAAGTAAGCGAATGGCTGAGAGATCTTCAGGAAGCGGCTCAGGCATATCGATGCGGATTGTTTCACTTTTACGGATCATTTTTTTCAGCTCATCAGAGGTACCAAGGGCGACATTTTTGCCGGCATCAATAATGGCAATTCTGGTGCAGATCTGTTCCACTTCTTCCATATAATGGGAAGTATAGATAATGGTTGCACCATCATCCCGCAGTTTCTGAATTCCGGTCAGAATATGATTGCGGCTCTGGGGATCAACGGCAACCGTGGGCTCATCCATGATAACAAGACGTGGTTTATGTGCGATACCACAGGCGATATTCAGACGGCGCAGCAGCCCTCCCGAAAGTTTACGGGGCCGGAAAGTCCGAAAGTCCGAAAGCCCGGTAAATGAAAGTGCTTCTTCCACATTCTGCCTGCGCGCTGCGGAATCGGAAATATACAGTCCACAGAAGCTGTCGATGTTTTCATATACCGTCAGTTCATCGCAGACGGCAACATTTTGCATGACAACGCCGATCTGACGTTTCAGATCATAACTGTCGGGCGACATGGGTTTGCCAAATATTTCGACACTGCCTTTGTCATAGTGAAGAAGTGACAGGATACAGTTAATGGCAGTTGTCTTTCCGGATCCGTTCGGCCCCAGCAAACCAAAGATTTCCCCTTCCGGGATATCAAGGCTGAGATGATCGAGTGCGATCAGTTCCTTGTATCGTTTGACCAGGTTATCAACTTTTACGACTGAATGATTCATTTTATCCTCATTTCCGTACACAAAATAATGTGCATATCCTTTTTTAAGTGCATGAAAAACACTTCTGCATCTGCAATAGGTTTTGTTTTATATAGCATAGACAAAATGCAATACAGAAAACAGTGAAGTCTGTCAGAAAAGGAATATGACAAATGTCATGAAAAGGGGAACCGGAATACCGAAGAATAAAAAGAAAAGAAAATAGAAAGGAAGAATATAAATTTATACGCATTTCACAACGAATCTGCCTGTGCAAGATGAAGCAGGGGCAGGATTCATTGCAAGATACAAAAAAAGAGCAGAGATTATTATGTATTTAACGTGGCAAGCAGCTGCTTATGAATGTTTTCATCCTTTTCGCTGTTACATACACGGCGAACCTGCGTTTTGAGATATTCGGAATCGATGGACATGGCAGCTTTTGCAGCAGCAACTTTAATAGAACCGTCCATACTGTCAAGATAGGAGGCAATACAATTAATGGCGTCTTCATCGCTGATTTGGGCAAGTGCACCAAGTGCATCCATTACAACAGCTGAATTGGCTTTTTCCATTATTTTCATAATGGCCTTTGTTTTCTTTTTTTCTGCAAGTTTTGCAATTTTGTTTTCGTCTTTTTCATCTGACATGATAAAATACCCTTTCTGTGCAGCAGTTTACTGCACGGCAACCTCCGCGTACAGGATTTATGAGAATTCCTGTCATGAAGTAACCATAGTCTCTAAATATGTCATAAATGTTAGGCAATTATTAAAAAAGAATAAAATTGCATATACAATATATAATTTGTGACTATTAGTGCGTGATTTTACAATTCAGTTACTGGTAAAAACAGATAAAAAATATTTTTATCTGTGTATTTGTGAGAGAATACGCACGGAAAAGATTGTAGTATATAATAAATGATAAGCTGATTGTGCATTTTCCGGGGTGCGGCAGGATTATTACAGAAGTGATGAGAAGGAAAGGGGAATCAGGGAATAATGAAAGTAGGAAAGAAACGGCTGCTGGCTTTTCTGATTGGAAGTGTTCTGCTATTGACTGCCTGCGGGGCAAAGAAAACAGACAATACATATCATGATACCATTGCAGCGCTTCCCAAAAGCGATTACACTGCAACGGTGAATATCGGACTTGATAAGCCGGTGCTGCTGGTGACAGACGGCGTCTATGATGACGGGGATGGTAACGAAGCGGCTATTTACTGTGATGTATATTATCCGGTTGGAAAAAAAGTTCAGAAGATTGGAACGATAGAGAGTATGGGAACCGCGTATCCGATTGCTTTTGGAAAAGATGGAATATATGCGGCACTTGACAGGGGTGTTCAGAAGTACGCGGTGGATAGCGCAGACGGTAAACTGGTCATGACCCAGAATATATATGTTTCATACGATACGGAGGGGACTGCATCGTACTTCAATGAAGAATCAGGTACAGCAAAAAGTGTGTCGGTAAGCGAATATGATTCTGCAGAGGATGTATATGCGCACTGTGTAACAGTTGATTTCAAACAAAAAGATAATTAATAAAATAATTTACAAAAGTTTTATAAATATAGAAACACCGAATTTATGCGTGTTCGGAACTCATTGTTAGCACTCATACAAAATGAGTGCTAATTTTGTGTTGACTTTTCATTTTATGAGAATTAAACTTTTTCATGATGATTCATGTACATTAATGTGGCAGGTGCTTTTGGTATTCAGAAAGTACTGCGGCAGAAAATTATAAGGAGTGATGAGAAATGGCAGCAAAAAGAGGCAATCTTTCAATCAACAGCGAGAATATGTTTCCGATTATTAAGAAATGGCTTTATTCGGATCATGACATTTTTTACAGAGAAGTAATTTCCAATGCATGTGATGCGATCACAAAAATCCGCAAAATGGATGCAATGGGAGATTATGCTCTTCCGGATGGTTTTAAGCCGGAGGTAAAGGTGATACTGGATGATAAGGCAAAGACCATTACCATCACAGATAATGGAATTGGTATGACTGCTGAGGAAGTGGAACAGTATATCAATCAGGTTGCTTTTTCGGGAGCAACGGATTTTATGGAGAGATACAAGGACAAGGCAAGCGGAGATCAGATTATTGGTCATTTCGGACTTGGATTTTATTCTACCTTCATGGTATCGGATCAGGTGGAAATCGAGACACTGTCCTGCCAGAAGGATGCAAAGCCTGTACACTGGGCATGTGACGGTAGCTCCGAATATGATATTGAGGAAGGCAGCAAGACAGATGTTGGAACGACCATTATCATGCACCTGTCAGAAGATTGCCTGGAATTCTGCAATGAATACAAGGCAAGAGAAGTAATCACAAAGTACTGCTCATTCATGCCATATGATATTTATATGTCCAGAGCAAATGAGACAGATACGGAAACGATCAAAGCTTCTGAGAAGTGCGATGATGATGTTGTGATTGAGGAAGTAAAACCGGAACCAAAGAAGGAAGAAGAAAATAAGGATGGGGAAGATAAAAAGGATGAACAGCCGGAAGAACTGAAATATAAAATCCGCAAGAGACCTGAACTGTTAAATGATACCCATCCGCTTTGGACAAAGAATCCAAAGGACTGTACAAAGGAAGAATATCTGGAATTTTACCGTAAGGTATTCCATGATTACAAGGAGCCGCTATTCTGGATCCATCTGAATATGGACTATCCGTTTAACCTGAAGGGAATTCTGTATTTCCCGAAGATCAATATGGAATTTGAGTCAATTGAAGGAATGATCAAACTGTATAACAATCAGGTATTTATTGCAGATAACATTAAGGAAGTAATTCCGGAATATCTGATGCTGCTCAAGGGCGTGATTGACTGTCCGGATCTGCCGCTGAATGTTTCCAGAAGTGCGCTGCAGAATGATGGTTTTGTGAAAAAAATTTCAGAATATATCAGTAAGAAAGTTGCAGAAAAGCTGGCAGGACTTTGCAAGACAGACAAGGAAAACTATGATAAATACTGGGATGATATCAGTCCTTTCATCAAGTATGGCTGTTTGAAAGATGATAAGTTCTGTGAGAAGATGAATGACTATATTCTGTTCAAAAATCTGGACGGAAAGTATCTTACACTGCCTGATGCTCTTCAGATCAACAAAGAAGCAGAAGCTGCAGCAATGGAAGAAGCTGTGGATGAGAATGGACAGAAGGTGGAAGCCGATGTTGTGGATGCGGATGGCAAACCGGTCGTTTCTGAAACAGCAGAGGATAAGGCAGAAGATAAAAAAGAGGATACAGCTGAGGAAAATAAGGAAAAAGAACCTCGCATCATTTATTATGTAACGGATGAGCAGCAGCAAAGCCAGTATATCAATATGTTCAAGGCACAGAAGATGGACGCATTTATTCTGAGCAGCAATATTGATACACCGTTCATGCAGCAGTTGGAGTCCAAAAATGAAGGAATCCGTTTCCAGAGAATCGATGCGGATCTGACAGATACCTTTAAAAGCAAAACCTCCAAAAAAGCAGAAGAAGAACTCGCTGAAGCAGAGAAAAAACTGTCTGAAAAAATCAAAAAGGCATTGAAGAATGATAAGCTGAACGTAAAGCTGCAGAAGCTGAAGGATAAAAAAGTATCTTCCATGCTGACCGTTTCGGAAGAAAGCCGCCGTATGGCTGACATGATGAAGATGTATTCCATGAACGGAATGGGTGCAATGGGAGATTTCGGACAGGAAGGTCAGACACTGATCCTGAATGCAAATCATTCGCTTGTGAAATATGTCATGGAGCATGAGGAAGATGATAATGTTGATATGATCTGTGAGCAGCTGTTTGATCTTGCGAAACTGCAGAATTCACCGCTGGATGCATCAGCAATGACAAAATTTGTTGCAAGAAGCAATGATATTATGATGCTGCTTACAAAATAAAAAAATAAATTTTTTGAAATTATTTTGACCGGAGAAGAGTATAGCAGCTTTTCTCCGGTTTTTCAGGCGTTTCGGGGTTTGTTCGTACAAAACGGAAACTTTGACCAGCAGTGCGGTTTGAGGTAAAATTACACTTGGGTGTAGATTCACCGGAGAAAGAAAAAACATTTGGGGTAAGCAGGCTTGAAAAAAATCGTTGAAAGAATTCTGAAGGAACAATTTGAATATGACAGGGGATCTCTTGTGTTTTCAGCAGAGAGAGTAGAACTGTCTACGAAACCCGGGGAAGATGTGGAAGGCTCGTTCGGAATCAAAGGTCCGAAGAACCGTGTTGTGGAAGGAACCATTTCGGCAACAGAGCTGCGTATGGAGGTATTGACTCCCATGCTGGCAGGGTCCGAGGATGAAATCGGGTATCGCTTTCATGCGGAAGGACTTTCCGGGGGAGATGTTCTGCAGGGGAATTTCAGAATTGTATCAAATCAGGGAGAATATCTTCTCCCTTTTGTCGTGTCTGTAGAAATGGAACATATAGAGTCAAGCCTTGGGGATATTCGAAATCTTTTCCATTTTGCAAATCTTGCAAAGACAAATTGGCAGGAAGCTGTCAGATTATTCTATTCAGCAGAGTTTATCCGTATTTTCACCGGGAATGATAAGCATTATGAGAGCTTGTACAGGGGGCTGCGTGCGGTTCCTGGTTCGGAACAGAATGTTGAAGAATTTCTCCTGGCTGTCAGCAAAAAGCAGAAAATCGAATACATTCCAGATCAGACTGAAATTCATGTAGATAATTCCGTTGGTATAACAGATCATACAATTACGATCATGAGAAACGGATGGGGATATTCTGCACTTTCTGTTTCTGTCGACGGAGATTTTCTGCGTGCAGAGAAAACGTGTCTGACAGAAGCGGATTTTGATGGAAATGCCTGCTATTTCAAATTCAGCCTTGACAGTGACAGGCTGCATGATGGAAATAACTTTGGAAGTATCTGCTTCAGCAATGCGTATACGACATTTCGCATTCCCGTTTATGCTACCGTAAACTGTGATTACTGGAGTGATATGCCGGCGTATCGTGAAAAAAAGAGACTTGTTGCGGAATTGATGAAGCAATATATTTCATTTCGATCCAAAAAAATAAGTTCGCGAACCTGGCTTTTGGAAACTGGGAAGATAATCACCAAGATGAATGCGTTGGACGGAGAAAGCCTGGAATTTCGTCTTTATCAGGCACAGTATCTGATCACTGCAGCGAGGGTCAATGAAGGCAAATGGATCCTGGAGCAGATTCGGTCACAGATTGAGGACAGACATGAAGGCGGAGAAACATTATATTGCTATTATCTGTATCTGACAACATTGTGCAGCCGCGAGGAAACCTATATTATTCAGGTATCTGAGATGATAGAAGATGTTTTTGACAGAAACCCGGATAATTGGAGAATTGCGTGGCTGCTGCAATATCTGGCGGAAGAAAATTCCGGCAGTAAGGCACATCGATGGATTTTGCTGGAGAACCAATACACACAGGGGTGCAGAAGCCCGATCCTCTATCTTGACAGTCTGCATTTACTTGCTCAGAATGTAACGCTTCTGACCCATCTGGAAAGTTTTGAACTTTCGGTTCTGGAATTTGCTGCACGCAGAAAACTTCTGACGGCACCGTTGATTGAGCAGATTGTGTATCTTTCTTCCAGAGAGAAACGGTACAACAGGCATTTATATAAGATTCTGGCAATATGCTATGAGATACAGCAACAGGATGATATTCTGGAAGCAGTCTGCAGTCAGCTCATCAAAGATGAAAGAACGGATCGTGAAGCTTTTGGCTGGTATTGCAGGGGAGTAGACAGACAACTGCGCATCACCAGATTATATGAATACTATATGATGTCAGTCAGCACAGATGCTGCCGGTAAACTTCCCTGTGAGATTCCGAAGATGGTTCTGATGTATTTTTCCTATCAAAGCAATCTCGAATACAGACAGAACGCAATTCTGTACAAATATATTTATGACAATCGGGAGATATACCCGGAGCTTTTTGAATCCTACGGGTTACAGATTGATAAATTTCTTCTTGATCAGATCGGGAAGGGACATATTAATCGGGAACTTGGTTTTCTTTATCAGAATATGCTGAACAGACAGATGGTTGATTCATCCAATGCTTCACGTGTTCTTTCTATTCTCTATACCTGTGAAATAACGATTGAACAGGATGGAATCAGTGAAGTGATCGTTGTATATGATAAATGTGAAAATGAAATGCGATATCCGGTTGTTGACAGAAAAGCATATGTTCCCTTATACGGAAGCGAGTATGCGCTGCTCCTTTCGGATCATTGTGACAACCGATTTGCCGGGAGCATTCCATTTAATACGTGCAAACTGATCGTACCCGGACATCTTTCGCAGTTAGCGATACCCTATATCCGTGGTGGAGAAGAAAATCTGGATCTGTTTTTGTGCGAACTTGGGAAGAGCGCATATACGATCACAATGGAGAATGTGGAACGTTACAGAGATCTTGCTGCATCGGATCTGATTCGGGAAACCTGTCGGAGCGAGATTCGAGAAAATCTGATTCGTTTTTATTATGACAATGATTTTGTCAGACAGCTTTCGGAATATCTCAAAGCACTCAATCCCGATATTCTGCCCGGACGTGAACGCAGTGACATGCTGGAACTGATGGTACTGACAGGACTGTATGACAAAGCACTGGAATGGCTTAGAAGATATGGAACATATGGGATTGATCCAAGGAGTATTGTTCGCTTGTGCAGCAGAATGTCCGACAGAGATAATTATCTGGGAGATCCGGCTGTAGCGGAGATTGTTTATTATGCTTTTCGCAAGGGTAAATATGATGAAGAAATTCTGAATTTCCTGGTCAGATCTTTCAGCGGCACGATTCGTGAAATGCGCGATTTGTGGAAGGCTGCAGAATCGTTTCGTGTGGACACTTGGATTTTGTGTGAAAAAATAATTTTGCAGATGCTGTACAGTGGTGCATATGTGGGGGAAAAAATGGATATTTTCCGCAGGTATTGCCATGATGGTGCAGGAACAGATCTGGAAAAAGCATTTATATCACAGAATGCATATGAAAGTTTTGTGAAAGATCAGGTGACAGAAGGATTTATTTTTACAAGAATCGGTAAGCTTGCAGAAGAAGGTGCTGCGCTTCCGGATGTATGTGGAATGGCATATCTGAGATATTATGCAGAACATGGAAATGAAGAAAAACCGTCTGCAGAAGCAGCGATGGGATTTCTGAGGCAACTGCTGGATAAAGATATTTATTTTCCTTTTTACCGTGATTATCTGAAGATCATGCCGGAATTAAAGCGATTTGCAGATAAGACCATGCTGGAATATAAAACACATCCGGGCTGCAAATGTGTGATTCATTATATGCTCAACAGCGGTACAGAAGAAACACGGGAATATTGTCACGAAGAGATGCAGGAGATGTATGATGGCATTTTTGTGAGTGCATTTATTCTGTTCTTTGGTGAGCAGCTGCAATATTATATTACGGAAGAAACATCGGATTCCGGTAATGATGAAAATGAACAGGCAGCAGAACAACTGACGCAAAGCGGTACAATTTCCAACAGTGATATTAATCAGAATAATGAGATGAGCAGATATGACCTGATCAATGATCTGATGATCGGGATGACATTGCAGGATTACAGTACGGCAGACAGACTTCTTATGGAATACAGCAGGCGAAGATATATGGGCAGATATTTATTTCAGCCTGAGCTTTGAGTCCGGTTCCTGCAAAAGTGGATATCGTTGTCGGAGGATGTGGGATACATGTTATTTGATGGAAAGAAAACAAAAAGTTTTGTGCTGGGATATGATCTGGGGGATGAAGTGTCACAGATCAGTTATCTGGCGTCGGATGCCGATATGCCGGAAACACTTTCTGTTCTGGCCGGATCAGAACTGTATAATATTCCCACTACGCTTTGCAGAAGACGTGATGTGAATCAATGGTTTTTTGGAAGGGAAGCAGAAAGGAAGATCCAGACAGAGGATGTCATTCCTGTTCTGCATCTGGTAGAAGCAGCAAGAAAAGGGGATAAACTGGAAATTGCAGGAATGGAATATGATCCGGTTGCGCTTCTGACTCTTTTTGTAAAGCGGAGTCTTTCTCTTTTGTCCATGGAGATGTCCATGGAACATATTGAAGCGGTTATGTTTACAACAGCAAGACTGGATAGTCGCATGGTAGAAGTTCTGTCAGCATTGACAGACGGGCTGGATCTGAAAACGAAACAGGTTTTTTATCAGAGCCATGAAGAAAGTATGTATTATTACATGCTGTACCAGCCCGAAGAATTGTGGACCCATATGGTGATGGCATGTGATTATAATTACGGACCGCTTACGCTGTACAGTATGACGCTGAATCATAACACAAAACCTGTTGTTGTGACGGTAGAGAAAAAAATATATGATGAACTGGATCTTGCAGAACGGAAACTGCCCGAAGAGCCGGAAGAAAAAAGTCACACGATGCAGCTTCTGGATGAAGCTTTTTTACATATTATGACAGATAACTGCAATCAAAAGATTGTGACTTCTGCATTTCTGTTGGGAGATGGGTTCAGAGAAAAGTGGATGAAGCATACGTTGGAATATCTGTGCCGTACGCGCAGAGTATTTCAGGGAAACAACCTGTTCAGCAAGGGAGCAAGTATAGCTGCGCGGGAGAGATGTACACCAAGCAAGATCTTTGAACAGTATATTCTGCTGGGAGAAGATAAGCTGCGGGCAAATGTAGGAATTAATCTGGTCAGACAGGGTGTGGAGTGCTACCATGCGCTTATGGACGCGGGGGTGAACTGGTATGAGGCCTCGGCGCAGGTGGAGTTTATTCTGGAATCGGGAAATGAGATCCAGTTTCAGACAGTATCTCTTGGAGGCGGACAGCCGGAGGTTGTTACGGTGGTACTGGATGGAATGGAAGAACGTCCGGACAGGACATCCCGGGTTAAAATGACAACGGATATGGTATCAATCAGTCAGATCAGAGTACTGGTGGAAGATATGGGATTTGGAGATATTTATCCAGCATCCGGTAAGGTGTGGACACAGACGTTTGATATTCAGTAATGGGATAATGAGCAGAGGACAGATACGGAATGAGTAAACTGATACAATGTACAGGTGCATATGCACATAAACCATATTATATCGCCAAAATCGGAATAAATGTCCATTCAGTGGAAGAACTTTGCTATAGCATTGTACAGTATGCTTTTATACTGGATGCAGAGGATTTTGACAGCGAACTGACAAACTGGCTGTCTGAAGAATGCGGTTTAATAAAGCTGGCAGAAGGACTGGAAGAACTTCTGCGCAGAAAAGGTTCTGCAGCAGGCTTTGCCGGGATGATACTGGAATATGTCCGTTATAATACCACTGAAGAAATCGATAGAACACAGGAAATCATGCGTGCAAATGCCGGCATGAATGTGTATGAAAAGAAAATGGCACGTGCCGATTATCTGATGAAGAACGGAAAGTATTATCAGGCATTTCTGGCATATGAGGCACTTTTGAAGATTCTGCCACAGATGGAACATGAGATGCATGCGAAGATTGCACATAACAAAGGTGTTATCCTTGCCAGTCTGTTTGATTATGAAAATGCGGCGGTAATGTTTCGGGAAGAATATAAAGATCGCCCGACAGAAGAAGCATATCTGTGTTATCTTGCTGCAATGCGAATGAGTATGCCTGAAAAAAAATATATTGCATTTATCGGATCAGATAAAGAGGCATATTCTTTTTCCATGAAGTTGGAGAAACGAATGAATGAAGCATCTGATCTATATGATGCAAGTGAAGATAAGCATTTACTGAATACACTTGCAGTATATAAGAATGAAGGAAAAACAAACGAGTACTATGCTCAGGTTGGCAAAATTGCCGAAGAACTGAAAGAAGAGTACCGGAATCTGGTGACGGATGCCAGGGAAACACGGAGATAAGTGATGAGCTTTTGGGACAGGTTCAGGAAAAAGCCGCGGGAATTGCAGCAGGAGCAGGAACAGGAGCAGGAAAGCACACTTTCATCTGACTGGAGCCGTATCGTTTATACCAGAAAAGATCTGAACATTCATGATGCCATGCAGCGCAGGGAATATATTCAGAACTGTCTGGTACAGATGGCGGAAGGAAACAGGGAACTGGATAACCTGCAGTTTGAATACAGAGCAGTTACTTCCTATCTGCATGATATGGAGGAAATAGATGCACTTACAGCTGAAAAACATGAACAGTTGGAAGCCTGTGCACGAAAAATTGCAGATCATGAAGAACAAAGAGAGCAGTTTAAACGCCGCAAGAATCGAATGTCTGATCAGGAATATGAAAGAATGGATCAGATGGGAGACAGCCAGATTCAGGAAAATATATGCAAAATGGTTGATACGGAAGATTATCAGAAAAAAATTCGTAATGATCTGAAACGATTGGATGCGGAGCATCAGGCATATGACTACAGGGAAAAAGAGGCGGAAAAAATGCTTGATACCTGCCGGAGTATGTCTGTTATGTGTGGGATCATGCTGGTAATGGTACTGATCGTACTGTTTGTTCTGCATGAACTGTTACATCTGGAAGTGATATACGGATATATGGCAGTAATTCTGGTTGCCGCGATTGCAATTGTTCTGTTGTATGTCAGAAGCTCCAATGCACAGGCAGAGCAGAGAACGATCCGAAATACAATTGCCAGACTGGTATTGCTGCAGAATACAGTCAAGATACGTTATGTAAACAATCGAAATCTGCTTGATTATCTTTACCTGAAATGCGGCGTGCAAAGCGCAGACCAGCTCAGTGCGATGGCGCAGCGTTATGCTGCAGAAAAAGAGGAAAGAGAACGTTTTCAGGAAGCAGAGAAGTTTTTAGATTCGGATCAGCAGGATTTGTTGTTTTTACTCAGAAATCTTCGGATTAAGACTCCTGATATCTGGCTGCATCAGACAGCAGCAATTCTGGATTCGAAAGAAGCGGTAGAGATCCGGCATAATCTGATAGTACAGAGACAATCGCTCAGAAAACGGATTGATTACAACAGAGAGGTGGTTATCGGAAATGCCAAAGCTGAAGTAGAAGATCTGGCACACTCCTATCCGGAATATGCAGCCGAAATACTGGATCAGGTCAGCAGGTATCAGGCAGAGAACGGAATGGATTAAAAAAATGATGCATAATGCGGCTGAAATCTTTTCAGAATGGTTGATACTGCCACTTGTCAGCAGCGACCAACTAGTGATAAGATAAAGCCGCATTTGTTCGTTTCGTTGATACATAATCAGGAGCAGATCACCGCTGAATGAATTATTCGGTGATGAAAGAATGGGTAAATTATGGGAGAAATGGTACAGAATCAGTTAGACAAGCTTGGCGAAGAGTGTGGCGTTTTTGGTATGTACGACTTCGACGCAGGAGATGTTGCAAGTTCAATTTATTATGGACTGCTGGCACTTCAGCATCGCGGGCAGGAAAGCTGCGGTATTGCCGTCAGTGAGACAGGCGGACCAAAGGGAAAAGTTTCCAGCTATAAGGAAATGGGACTTGTGAATGAAACCTTTACACCGGAGATCCTTGAGAAAATGAAAGGTGATATTGGTGTTGGACATGTCAGGTATTCAACGGCAGGCAGCAGTACAAGGGAGAATGCGCAGCCTCTCGTGCTGAATTATATTAAAGGTACACTTGCACTTGCACATAACGGAAATCTGGTCAATGCACTGGAACTCAGGAAAGAACTGGAGTATACGGGAGCTATTTTTCAGACGACGATTGATTCAGAAGTAATCGCCTATCATATTGCACGGGAACGGCTTTGCAGCAAGAGCGTTGAAGAAGCGGTCGGAAGAGCTATGGTGAAGATCAAAGGTGCATACAGCCTTGTGATTATGTCTCCCAGGAAACTCATAGGGGCACGGGATCCATATGGGTTCAGACCACTTGTAATCGGCAGACGTGAACACTGTTATGTACTGGCGAGCGAAACCTGTGCACTGGATACCATTGGTGCGCAGTACATTCGTGATGTAGAGCCGGGAGAAATTGTCACAATTTCACCGGAAAAAGGAATTGAATCAGACAAGAGCAGATGCATAGACAGATCAAAGCATGCACACTGCATTTTTGAATATATCTATTTTGCAAGACCAGACAGTTATATTGACGGCGTAAGCGTATATGATGCGCGTGTTCAGGCCGGCAGATATCTGGCAATCGATTCACCGGTAGAAGCCGATCTGGTTGTTGGTGTTCCGGAATCAGGAAACTGCGCTGCGCTGGGGTATTCTCTTCAGTCAGGTATCCCCTATGGACAGGCATTTGTCAAAAATTCATATATTGGACGTACTTTTATCAAACCCAAGCAAAAGAGCAGAGAGAGCAGTGTACAGGTAAAACTGAATGCCCTTCGGGAAGCAGTAAACGGGAAACGCATTATCATGATCGACGATTCTATTGTACGCGGTACCACATCGGATCGCATTGTCCGTATGCTTCGTGATGCAGGTGCAAAAGAAGTACATATGAGAGTAAGTTCGCCGCCATTTCTGTGGCCCTGCTATTTTGGAACAGATGTACCTGCCAGAGAGCAGCTGATTGCATATAATCGCAGCATTGAAGAAATATGCAGGATTATCGGGGCAGATTCGCTTGGCTATCTGAAAATGGAGAGACTGGAGGAAATGGTAGGAGGCAATCTTGGCATTTGCGCAGGATGCTTTAACGGGCATTATCCGCTTGATCCGCCGGATGAAGATATCCGCGGCGAATATGATCAGTGAAACAGTATCTGTCAGAAGAGAATATTATATTCCGGATACAGTCCGGCTGTGTTGAAAAATGAGTTGAAAAGGAGATTATTATGGGTACAGATCGTTATAGCAGTCCTCTTTCAGAACGTTATGCAAGCAGGGAAATGCAGTATATTTTTTCACAGGATATGAAGTTCAG
>JAGOGF010000250.1 GCA_017996845.1 Butyrivibrio sp. | reverse complement strand
GATCTCCGTACGAATTGATCTGATTGACAGTTGTGGAAACCGTATCATTGAGATTGGACTGGTATGCTGTCAGCCCCTTATACACCGCCTGTGCACGTTCTACAAACTCATTGCACCTTGTTACAAACGTACTCTGATTTACTGTCGAGGTAGGATCTTTTGCAAGTTCCTGCACCGATGTCCAGAGATTTCCCAGTGTATCCGCAAATTCGGCTCCGTTCATCTCCTGCAGCTGGTCCTCTACCTCCTGAAGGGTAGAATAGGACACATCATAGAATCCGCTTCTCCCGCTTTCAAGCCGATAGGAGGCATCCAGAAAAGTACTCCTTACCTGCTTACAATTGCTGTAATTGACTCCAAGTCCAATCTGCTGCCATGCCACCGCAGAATTACTTTTAGTCAATGTACTGTAGGAGCGTGTTCCCTGTGATACCTGCTGTCTGGTATAACCGCTTGTATCAATATTGGACATATTGTGGGCAGTTGTATTCAGTGCATTCTGTGATACCTGAACTCCTGAAGTACCCACATACAAATTTGCCATAAGTGACATCGCATGATCACCTTTCCGATTATTTAATATTTTTATCTGCAAAAAAACAGCAGGCACACATCGTCTGTCTGTTCCTGATCACCGCGAAATGATACCCCGCATTTACTGCTTTGCATCAAATCCGCCGTTCCCTGGTCCGATAACATCACCTGATGTACCTGCTGTCTTTGTGTAATTTGCCGTTTCGGGAGCTCTTTTCGAAGCTTGCAGGATGTTCATCTCGAACTGCACCATCTCCAGAGAATTCTGTAACAGTGCCTGATTCTGGCTGTTCACACGCTTGACATTGTCCGCAACACCCTTTAACCTGTCACGTTCGGCCGCCAGCTGTTTCTGTTCCGTTGGTCTTTTATCCAACATTCGAACCAGATCCGTCAGTTTTAATGTTGTAACATCCTTGTTAAGCACATTGGCAATATCCTTCATTACAGACTGTCTTTCCTTCTCCAGTCTCGCAATTTTTACGACAATGCGCTGCTCCTCATCCGTGATTTCTGCCAGAACATTCAAATCTCCTGATACAATGATCGGTGTTTTTTTACTTGATAATCCCAACAGTTCTTCGTAGTAATCGCTTTCCTGTCTGATAATTACAATCAGATCTTCCATCAAACTCGCCACGGGATCATCCTCCTGTAATCATTCAGACACCTTCTGCTGCATTATATCTGCTCAAAAGTTTATCCGCAAAGCTTTCATCATCGATGTCATAGGATCCGTTCTGAACAGCCTGCTTAAGCGGTGCAACAACATTTTCCCTGATATCGGGTGTTTCTGCGAGCGCCTGCTTTACAGTCTGGATATCCTTACCGACAGATGAAATCTGTACCGCATCAGTGCGGCCTGTCTTCTCTGTTCTGGCAGCTTTCTGAACCTTGCTGCTGTTATAAACCTGCTGAATCTGATTATATGCCTCTATACGCATATATCCGCCTCCTTTCCAGGAAGTATATAATTATTTTTCTATAACATTTATCGGTCATTCACCAAATTACTTTAGAGTGAAATTTTATTTTTTCATTTGCGCTATCATGCTTTAACCGTTTCGATGTATAATAAGTGCATTCCCGGCGATTAAGCAGCAAATTCGAAACGAGGTTCTCAATGCCGACAGCTAATAATATTTTAAAAAACAAAATGGAAGAATGGCCACTGCACTATTATGAAATAGAAGATATTTCTGAAAGAGAACAGGCTCTTACGACATTTCTTGAACTGCATCCTGACTCTCCTGATGATCAAAAACGTCTGGTACTTTTGCATAAGCGTTTTGGCGATCGTACAGAAAGCCGCGGTGACCGTTTTATGGCTGCCTGGATGATGATCCAGATATCCGGAAACAGCAGTGTTCATTTTCTGAATCGCCGGCATATGGAAAAAGAGCTGCGCAAAAATCTGGAAGCGCTTTGCATATTGAACTTTGAGAAAAACGATATTCTGATCCAGGAATGGTGTGATTTTGCCCGTCGTTTTCTGTATTCCTGCACAAGCTGTAAATCCTACGGTTCTACTCTTTTTGGCATGTTTCCGCTCAAAGACAAAACCGTAGCCGCAAAAATCGCTTCAGAAATTGATCATGTTACCCGCATTATCCCTTTGACTTTCGGCCTTGCAAAAGAATGTGAGCCTTTCCGGCAAATTGTGGTTGACACATACGTGAAAACCATTGAAGACGGGCAGGCCTGCTGGGACCGTTATTGTCAGTCAATATAATCATTTACATTTGCAGCGGTTACCTTCGCATAAGGCAGCCTGATATATTTTTTATCTGTGAGTCCGATATTATTCGTGCTGCTCCCGGTTGCAAGTGCATAACATAACCGGAACATTGCTTTTGCCTGCCCAGGTCCGTCATTATAAACCGTCCCGATCATTTCATCCTTTTTAACTGCATCAAGACCTTCCTTCGTTCCGTCAATTCCGAAAATTGCCGGCCATTTGCTGCGCAGTATTCCGGATGCTCTATAAGCATCAATTGCACCAAGTGCCATATCATCGTTATTTGCAAGAACAAGCTCGATCTTATCTCCGTTTTGTTCGATCATCTGTGCAACTTTTGTCTGCGCCTGCGTGCGATTCCAATTTGCAATCGCATATCCTGTTTTATCCACTTTTACACCTGCCCCGATCAAAGTGTTTACAGAATATTCCGTCCGCACAATAGCATCCTGATGTCCCGCTTCTCCTTCCAGAACAATATACTGAATCATCCCATCACCATTCTTATCAATTGAACTATCCGCATTACAGGCTACTGCAGCGAGTTCTCCCTGCAATATTCCCGATTGAAAAGCGTCCGCACCGACATAATATAAGCCGCTCCACCGCTGCAGATCTTCTTCGACCAGTTCCCTGTTAAAGAAAACAATCGGAACATTATTTTTGCGCGCCAGATCTATTATTGTTGTCGGATCTG
>JAGOGF010000249.1 GCA_017996845.1 Butyrivibrio sp. | reverse complement strand
CAGGGAATATAACGCCTTACAGCAGTTCTTCCGGTAGTCAGACTTCTCCCGTTGTGAATCCCGGTCAGTCAGAAGTCAGGGAATCAGGCAAAAAGTCCTCTCCTGCTGAATGCGAAACCTGTAAAAACCGTAAATACCAGGATGGTTCTGACGAAATGGTCTCCTTTAAATCGGCTGCACATATTGATCCGCAGTCTGCTGCCTCGGTGGTAAAGGGACATGAGCAGGAACATGTATCCAACGCCTATAATAAAGCTGAACAGAACAACGGCAAAGTTCTGCAATGCTCGGTTCAGCTGCACACTGCTGTCTGCCCGGAATGCGGACGTACCTATGTTTCCGGCGGAACGACAACAACACAGATTAAATACTATAATGAAAGCAATCCTTATCAGACCAATATGAAATCTTCCGATGCCGCCAATAAATATCGCGGCGCAAATATTGATCTGGCAGTATAAGGAGACAGGATTGATATGAAACAGTATAAGACAACCGCTGAAATTAAGGCGACCGCAAAAAAACAGCTGCTTGGAAAATATGGCACAACAATCGGTGCCGCGCTCATGCTTCTTGCAACCACTCTATTTCTTTCTTCTTTTGCATTGATGGAGGTAAATCCCGACAGTCTGCTCAGCATTATTTTCTATCGTGTCATTCTGTTCCTGATTGAGCTCTTTATGGGAATCCTGATATCAGGAAATGCCTATCTGTATATGAATGTTATCTATGACCAGCCCGTTACTGCCAGTGATCTTTTCTTTGGATTTCGTCAGCATCCGGATAAGGCAATCCTGATACAGCTTGCTTTTTCTCTGGCAGATCTTATCTGTTCTTTACCCGGAATCTTTTACGATTACATTTCCGGAAAATCTTATCATGCAGCAATATCCTATTCGATTGATTTTGTTTTCTTACTTGCATACCTGTTTGTTGCACTGATGCTGTCACAGTCCTTTTATATTCTGCAGGATTATCCGGACAAAACGGTTCCTGACATATTAAAAACCAGTATCCGTCTGATGCAGGGCAATAAGTGGCGTATGCTGCGTATGCTGCTTAGCTTTATTCCTCTTTTTCTTCTTTGTATTATCACGTTGATCATCCCGATGTTGTGGCTGAACTCTTATGTCGAAGCTTCTCTTGCCGCTTTTTATCAGGATCTGATTGCCGCTTCAGGCAAAAGGAACAATGTATAATGGATCTGATAGACGCCGTTCAGAATATTGACCGTACCCACGAAGATGACGTACTTGCGCGCCTGACTACTGTCTGGGGTGAACATCTGGATCCATCCCATGTTCTTCCCGAGTATCCAAGGCCTCAGTTTATTCGGGACAATTATTTTTGTCTCAATGGTTATTGGGACTATTCCATTACCCCGCTTCATATCCATCCTGCATGCTTTGAGGGGCAGATTCTGGTTCCTTTTTCTCCTGAAAGCATTCTATCCGGCGTAGAACGGACTTTGCTTCCAAATCAATATCTCTGGTACCGGAAGCTTCTTCCCGCACTTTCCCCTTCTGCAAAGGGAGATCATCTCCTTCTTCATTTTGGCGCAGTAGACCAGCATGCGGAAATATATCTGAACCAGGAGCTTTTATGTATACATGAAGGGGGATATCTGCCCTTTACGGTTGATCTGACTGATAACCTGCACAAAGAATCCGGACAGGATAATGTACTGGAAGTATGTGTGCAGGATGTAACCGATACTTCCTGGCACAGCCGCGGTAAACAGACACTCAAACGCGGTGGAATGTATTATACACCGCAAAGCGGTATCTGGCAGACTGTCTGGCTTGAATGGGTTCCGGAAGTATATATCTGCAAAATGCATATCCAGCCGGATTACGATCTTTCTATGATTCACCTGATCATTGATACAAATAAACCGGTGTCTGTTCATGCCCAAATCTGTATTCCGGAAGAAAGCTGCAGTGCAGATGCTTCTGACGAAACTGCCATTATTTCGGATCCTCTGGAGAAAGAGACCGACCATGCAATGACCGGTTCTGACACCTTCCCCTCCAATCATTCTGCCCTCTGTTTCCGAACTGTTCTGCATCTGAAGCTGCAGCATGTACATCACTGGAGTCCGGAAGATCCCTATTTGTATCCTCTACAGATCTCTGCCGGAGATGATCACATCACTTCCTACTGCGCTATGCGCTGTTTCTCTATTGAACAGAACTGGAAAGGCTTACCGTTATTCTGTCTCAATCATGAACCTTATTTTCTATGGGGAGTACTGGACCAGGGCTACTGGCCGGATGGATTATACACGGCGCCTTCAGATGAAGCATATATTTATGATATTATGCAAATGAAGGAACTTCATTTTAATATGCTCCGCAAGCATGCCAAAATTGAAGCCGCACGCTGGTATTATCACTGCGACAGACTTGGCATGATCGTGTGGCAGGACATGGTCAGCGGTGGCTCTTCCTACTCCAAGCCGCTTTTAACATATCTTCCGACGCTCTTACCTGATCTGCTTGGTCATATCCCGGATAACCGGATCAATTATCCGATGCTGTCCCGCACTTCCCGGGAGGGAAGACAGCAATGGGTCATTGAAATGCGTTGTACCATTGACTATCTTTATAATGTTCCCAGCATTGCAACCTGGGTACTTTTCAACGAAGGCTGGGGACAATTCAATGCCAGGAGCATGACAAAAATAGCTGCGCAGCTGGATCCAACCCGCCCGATTGATCAGGCAAGCGGATGGTTTGATCAGGGAACCGGAAGTTATCGTAGTGTGCACAATTATTTCCGCAGGCTCTCCGTTGAGAGTGACTCGCACAAACGTGCCTTTATCATCTCCGAATGTGGCGGCTATGCATGTCGCATTCCGGATCATTCAAGTGTTGAAAGGGTTTACGGATATAAAAAATACGATAGCAGAGAAGCCTTTGCTATCGCATATCAGAATTTTATCAACAATGAAGTCAGACCACTGATTGCAAAAGGCTTAAGT
>JAGOGF010000248.1 GCA_017996845.1 Butyrivibrio sp. | reverse complement strand
CCACAATCGGAGATAATGTGCTGGTACAGACGCCGGTCTACAATATTTTTTTCAATTCGATTGTAAATAATGGACGTCATATTCTGGAAAGTCAGCTGGTATATGATGGAACAGATTATCACATTGATTATGCAGATCTGGAGAAGAAACTTTCTGATCCACAGACAACCATGATGCTGCTGTGCAACCCGCACAATCCGATTGGCAGAATATGGGATGAGCAGACGCTTGCAGAAATTGGGGAATTGTGCTGGAAACATCATGTGCTGGTAGTTTCGGATGAAATTCATTGTGATCTGACAGATCCGGGATTGTCTTATACCCCTTTTGCATCCGTATCTCCACATTGTGCACAAAACAGCATTACCTGTCTGTCAGCAACAAAAGCATTTAATATGGCAGGACTTCAGGCTGCTGCGATTATGGTTCCCAACGAGGAACTTCGCCGGAAAGCGCAAAGAGGACTGAATACGGACGAAGTTGCAGAACCCAATGCTTTTGCAGTGGATGCCACGATTGCAGCTTTTTCAGAAGGAAGAGCGTGGCTTCTGGAACTGCAGGAATATCTTTATGCCAATAAGAAAATGGTAAGTGAATTTCTGGAAAAAGAACTTCCAATGATTCATTTGGTACCTTCACAGGCAACCTATCTTCTGTGGCTGGACTGCAGCAGGATCGGAGTAAGTTCCGGGAAACTTGCAGAATTCATTCGCAGCAGTACGGGACTATGGCTTGCGGCGGGATATGAATATGGCCAATGTGGTGATGCTTTTTTGCGAATGAATATTGCAACGCAGAAAAGCCGGGTTGCAGACGGACTTGCGCGTTTGAAAAATGGAATGGATGGGATCGTTGACAAATCCATATAATCGGTGTGTTTACTGAAAGGGAAAGAAATATGAAGGAAGAACTTACACAGAAAATTCTGACAGGGGAGCGTGCTCTTTTCATGGCGCATGACCTGCAGATTTCTGATTCGATTTTTACAGATGGGGAATCACCGCTTAAAGAAAGTCATGACATAGATGTAAACGGGAGTATGTTTAAATGGAAATACCCGCTCTGGTATTGCGAGAATGTGAATGTGAAGGATACAACATGGTTTGACATGGCAAGAGCAGGGGTATGGTATACAGACCATATCCGGGTTGAAAATGCCATCATTGCAGCACCTAAGAACTTTCGCAGATGCAATGATGTAACACTGCAGAATGTTACATTTCCCAATGCTGCAGAGACTTTATGGAACTGTAATGATGTTCATATGGAGAATGTAACGGCAAAAGGTGACTATTTTGCAATGAATGACCGAAATGTTCAGATTAACGGATTCAATCTGATCGGCAATTATAGTTTTGACGGCGTAAGCAATGTGGAAATTCACAATGCAAAGATGCTGTCAAAAGATTCTTTCTGGAACAGTGAGAATGTGACGGTATATGATTCCTTTATTTCAGGGGAATATCTGGGTTGGAATGCCAGAAACCTGACACTGATTAACTGTACCATCGAAAGTCTGCAGGGAATGTGCTATATTGATAACCTTGTCATGAAGAACTGCAAACTGATCAATACAACGCTTGCCTTTGAGTATTCATCGGTTGATGCGCAGATCACGAGTAAAATCGACAGTGTCATGAATCCCGAGAGCGGTGTCATCCGTGCAGAACATATCGATGAACTGATTATCGAGAAGGATAAAGTTGATCCTTCCAAAACCAGGATTATCTGTACAAACTGAACGCAGATATGCGAATTAGTTTTTGCATATTTTAAAAGCCTCATTCACAAAATTGTTTCTGCACCAGATAAGCGGAAACGGTTTCGCATGAATGGGGCTGCTTTTTTGCATATAGTTATAAAAAATAATTATAACCAGAAATAAGTTTTTGGAATTTTACAGCCGGCGATACACATGATAATATTCATTTATCCTACAAAACAGGTAGGATAAATAACAAATATATGAAAGCCAATGAAACGGAGGAGTTTATGAGAAAATCATATTGTAAAAATATAAATGAAATGAACAGATTAGAAAACGTACTCGGCGAAATGATATCAGAAAAATAATCAGAATGATTATAACATAAATATTGAGTAAGGAAATCGAAGCAGGAGCGGAAAAATAGAACAGGAACAGGAAAAGGAGAAAAGATATGGGAAAACTGAAATACGGTGAAAGAAAATTACATTTTGAGACATTACAGCTGCACGTCGGGCAGGAACAGCCGGATCCGGTAACGGATGCAAGAGCGGTTCCGATTTATCAGACATCTTCGTATGTGTTTCACAATTCAGATCATGCAGAAGCCAGATTTGCACTTCAGGATGCGGGCAATATCTATGGACGTCTGACGAACCCCACAGAGGATGTGTTTGAAAAAAGAATAGCAGCGCTGGAAGGCGGCGCCGCAGCACTTGCAGTTGGATCTGGTGCAGCAGCGGTTACCTATGCAATTGAAAACATTACCAGAGCAGGGGATCACATTGTTGCTGCTGAAAATATATACGGCGGAACCTATAATCTGCTGGCACATACACTGACCGATTACGGCGTTACAACAACTTTTGTGAATGCATTAAATCCGCAGGGCTTTGCAGATGCAATACAGGAAAATACCAAATTGATTTTCATTGAAACGCTTGGAAATCCCAATTCCGATGTGGTTGATATTGCGGCAATTGCAGAAATTGCACATGCACACGGGCTTCCGCTTATCATTGATAATACCTTTGGAACACCTTATCTGATTCGGCCGATTGAATATGGCGCAGATATTGTGGTACATTCTGCAACCAAATTTATCGGCGGGCATGGCACTACAATAGGGGGGGTGATTATCGATGCAGGAAAATTTGATTGGAATGCATCTGATAAGTTTCCGCAATTGACGAAACCCAACGCCAGTTATCATGGGATCAGTTTTGTTCAGGCAGCAGGTGCTGCTGCCTATATAACCAGAATCAGAGCGATTCTGCTGCGGGATACCGGTGCAACGCTCAGCCCGTTTC
>JAGOGF010000098.1 GCA_017996845.1 Butyrivibrio sp. | reverse complement strand
GTAAAACATATCTGGTCAAAACACTTGCACGTCTCCTGGATGTGCCGCTTGCCATTGCAGATGCGACGTCTCTCACAGAAGCCGGATATATCGGTGATGATATCGAAAGTGTAGTGTCTAAACTGCTTGCAGCAGCAGACAATGATATTGAAAAAACGGAGCATGGTATTATTTTTATAGATGAAATAGATAAAATCGCCAAGAAAAAGAACACGACATCAAGAGATGTCAGTGGAGAATCTGTACAGCAGGGGATGCTCAAACTTCTGGAGGGTGCTGATGTCGAAGTTCCGGTTGGAGCAAACAGCAAGAATGCAATGGTTCCGCTTACTACGGTAAATACCAGAAACATCCTGTTTATTTGCGGTGGAGCATTTCCGGATCTGGAAGATATTATCAAACAGCGTTTGAATAAACAGGCAGGAATCGGATTCAATTCCGATCTGAAAGACAAATATGATAAAGATCCTGATATTCTCAGCAAAGTGATAACAGAAGATCTGAAAAAATTCGGGATGATACCGGAGTTTCTGGGAAGATTGCCGATTGTATGTTCTCTGAATGGTTTAAGCAAGGATATGCTGGTAAAGATACTCAAGGAGCCAAGAAATGCAATCTTAAAGCAATATCAGAAATTGCTGGCACTGGATGAAGTAGACCTTCAATTTGATGATGGCGCGTTAGAAGCCATAGCAGAAAAAGCACTGGAAAAAGATACCGGAGCGCGTGCGCTTCGCTCGATCATTGAAGAATTTATGCTGGATATTATGTATGAAATCCCCAAGGATGACAATATTGGAAAAGTTACCATTACGCGTGATTATGTGGAAGGCAAGGGAGGACCGCTTATAGAAATCCGCTCTGATGAAGTGCCTGTGGTTCCAAGAATTCAGCCCCAGATCGGCGGAAAGACAGAACGGGTATGAAAAATGCTGCGTATCTGATGATGATTCCGGCAGTATTTGGAACAGATGTCATGCTCAAAAAAAAGTCTGAAGAGAAGAAGCTTCCAATAGAAAAAGAAGGAAATGGTCCCATCATATGGCGAAACTATCATAATACAGGAGCGATGCTCAATTTTGGAGCGGGAAAAAGTTTTGTCAAAGTTTTGTCCTCCGTCTTTACCGCAGCGGTTACGGTATACTTCATCATTACGCTTGGGCACAGAGGGAAGAATCTTTTGAAAGCAGGACTGGCGCTGGTTCTGGGTGGCGCATACAGCAATATGTATGACAGGATGCGCAAAGATTATGTAGTGGATTACATTAGCTTCCGGTGCAGATGGAAGAGATTTTCCAATATTGTATTTAATATAGGTGATTTTGCAATCATGGCGGGCGCCCTACTGGCTGTTATTGCAACAGACAGATCAGAATAAAAAGCTGCTGTATAATGGCCGTTTGTGTCATTGTACAGCAGCTTTTGCGTTTTATATTGTATCGGCAACCTGATTGAGAAAAATATCCACAATTTGTGGGTCGAACTGGCTTCCGGAACAAGTCATGATCTCAGAAAGGGCATCTTCTTTTGAACATGCTTTTCTGTAAATTCGATCATTTGTCATAGCATCGTAGGTATCTACAACAGACAGAATTCTGCAATTAACCGGTATCTGCTCACCGCTCAGTCTGGAAGGATATCCGGTCCCGTCCCATCGTTCATGGTGATGTAATATTTCATTTGCCACAAAACTCAGCTCGGTTACGTTTGATGCAATGCGATAACCAATCTGGGGATGCGTTTTCATAATATCCCATTCGGAATCAGAGAGTGCTCCCTTTTTTCCGAGAATCTGATCCGGAATACCGATCTTTCCAATATCGTGTAACATGGCAAGCAGCTCTAATCGGTTAATCCCTTCAGAAGGCAGGTGCATCGCTTCTGCAATCTGAATGCATATTTTAGAAAGACGTACCGTATGCTCTTTTGTTTCCTGGCTTTTTTCATCCAGTGTTGTCATCAGGGCATGAATGGTATTTCCCCGAAGACTTTTACTTTCAAACAGCTTGATGTGATACATTTTTTCTTCTGCTTCCTTTAGAACGCTGTCAGTGGAATCATAAGGATTTTCCTTGATTGCACTTCCGAAAGAAACGCTTACTTCCAAATTCCCATTAATATATTTCGCCTGCAGATTTTTTTTGGCATGTTCGATGATATGTTCTAACTTTTCGTTTGTTGCATTGGGAACGACAATAACAAATTCATCACCACCCCACCGTATCACGATCTGTTCAGGATCGGCAATTTCAGATAAGGTGTCAGAAACCGTTATCAGCAGATTGTCCCCGGTTTTATGACCGAAAACATCGTTGGCCATTTTTAATCCGTTTACATCTCCCATGATAAAACCGAGCGGATAAATACTGACGTTTTCAAAACCTTCATAATTATCATAATAAAACCTTCGATTATAGAGATTTGTTAATCCATCATGGTAACTTAAAAATTCAATTTTTTTCTTTTTTTCCTTTGCATGTGTAATGTCTCGAAAAATGACAACAACACCGTATATATTGCCATTTTTGTCGATAATCGGGTCAGCACTGTCTTCGATCGGAATGAAATTGCCGCTTTTTGTGCGCAGTAAGATATAATCTCCCAGCTCCTGTTTTTGGCTTGTTTGAAGAACCTTGTCTACAATGCAGGGAATTTCCTGAAAAGTATGCTCATTTACCATATAAAAAACGTTACGAAATGATTCATTACAAATCTCTTCCAACGTCCAGCCGGTGGACTGAACCGCTGATTTATTCAAATATGTGACATGACCTTCCATGTCAGTTGTAACTACAGCATCGCCGATGGAATCCATTGTGATACGCTGCAGCTCCTTTTCGCGAAATAATTCCTGTTCGCTTTCTTCTCTTTTGGTGGCATCCAGAATAATAGAAAAAAGAAATAACTGATCATTGATTTCTATCGGACTGGAATAAACATCAACCAGACGGATCTCTCCATTTTTAAGCCGATGCCGGAATAAAAAATATTGTTTGGATTCGCGAACGGCTCGTTGCCTCTGCTCGCGGATTTCTTCATCCGTCAGGGTATTGATTTGCTGAATTTTCATACTGGTCAATTCTTCAAGCGAATATTGATAAAAATGCAGAGCTGCCGGATTGGCATCTACGATATTGCCCGTATCAGGCTCAATCAGCAGCATACTTGAAGCATTTGCCTGAAACATCAGATCAAATTTTGTGACGGACAGCTGGTTTTCCTTCATCCAGGACTTTAAAAAGAGCGATTCTGTTTCGATGGCAATCACATAATTTTTTGCATTTTCCTGAAACGGGATCAGTCTGCAGATCAGTTCTTTTTCTTCATTTCGCCAAAGTGCCCTGCCTTTGAAACTGATTCGCTTATTTTGCAGAATACTTTCCTCGATTTTCGTTTCGTATGTTTTGCAAAACGGTTCTCCCAGAGTGTCAATCAGCTGTTTTCCGCTGATTTCATTTGCAGATATGCCGGTCAGTTTTTGATGAGCGGCATTATTGAAACAATAATGTATTTCGTTATTTTCATATTCCAAAACAGCAACTGCTTCATCAAAATGCTGTATGATAAAGGCCATATATTGTAATTGCTCTTCATTGATGTGATTGCTTTTGATGTTTGCTTTTTCAAGAAAAGCATTTTCATTTTCCATACGTGCTTCCTCCAAAAAATGAAAAAACGACAAATACATCCCAATAAAATGATAACAGAATACCAAAGCTTTATCAAACGCATAATCGTGTTGCTGTATTATATGTGATAAAAAATATCCTTCAGGTTAATGTGCTGCATTGTACCGGAAGGATATTTTCATTTATTTTATTGTGAATATTAAATTTAATATGAATACTGTAAAAGAGCAGTTAAGCGGTAATAAATGTACCGGCTTTTCCTTTTAAAGCATCCGAAACAGCGGAAAGAGATGTGATCAGAACACTTCCCTCGGGATTTTCGGTAAGGAAAGTAATGGCAGCCTCAATTTTGGGAAGCATGTTTACTTCACCAAATTCTCCGGCCTGAATATATTTCCCGGCTTCAGCCAGATCCATACGCTCAATGGCAGTCTGATGATCTGTTTCAAACCCAGTATAGACACATGGAACGGAAGTCAGTATGACAAGTCTTTCTGCATGAAGATCAGCAGCAAGTTTTCCGGCGATGCTATCTTTTTCTATAACGGCTGAAGCACCTTTCAGATTGTGACCCTGACGCATTACAGGAATTCCGCCGCCGCCGCAGGCGATGACTTCCTGACCGGCATCACAAAGCGCACGGATTGCATCAATTTCCACAATTTCAAGAGGTTTGGGAGCTGCAACGACACGTAAATACCCTTTTCCGGGTTCTTCAATAACAAAATTGCCTTTTTTGATCTCATTTTCGGCATCTTCTTTGGACATATAACGTCCGATTACTTTATTTGGAGAATAAAATGCTTCATCATAGGGATCGACTGTGACCTGTGTCAGAATCGTGCTGACCGGTTTGGATATACCACGGCTTTCCAGCTCACAGTGAAGCGCATTCTGCAGATCATATCCCACATAACCCTGGCTCATGGCACTGCAAACGCACATGGGAGCGGGCGTATAGTCAATATAGATACGGTGAAGCTCAGTCATCGCCTTATGAATCATGCTGACCTGAGGTCCGTTACTGTGTGTGATCGTTAACTGATAGCCTGCTTCGATAAGGTCGGCAAGTGCTTTTGCAGTTACTTCCACAGCGCTCTTTTGTTCCTGTGTTGTATAGCCGAGGGCTTCGTGTCCCAGGGATACAACAGCCTTTCTGTTCTCCATTATCATTCCTCCACCTATATAATTTTTATAAAAATATGCCGGGTTGAAAAAGCAATTTGCCGAGATTGCAGAATAGTCTCGAACAGATACAGTCGCCTCTGCGACTGAAAGCATTTAGCCGAGATTGCAGAGCAATCTCGAACAGATACAGCCGCCTCTGCGACTGAAAGCATTTTGCCGAGATTGCAGAGCAATCTCGAACAGATACAGCCGCCTCTGCGACTGTATCTGTTATTATAGTATAAAAAGCTGTATAAGAATAGTAAGAAAATGATTGACATACAAATAATCGTGCGCTATACTACAAATCATAATAATCCTAGTTAAATAGTATGATTTCAATAAAAAAAGGAGAGAATCATGGCAAATATCAAAACATCAGCGGCACAGTTAATTGGAAATACACCTCTTCTTGAGGTAAAGAATTATCAGAAGAAAGAAAAAGCGGAAGGTGCACGTATCCTGGTGAAACTGGAATATCTGAACCCGGCCGGAAGCGTGAAGGATCGTGTGGCACTTGCAATGATCGAAGATGCTGAGAAAAAAGGGAATATCAAGCCTGGAGCAACCATCATTGAACCTACTTCCGGAAATACAGGAATCGGACTTGCATTTGTAGCCGCATCAAGAGGATATAAAGCAATACTGACACTTCCGGATACCATGAGTGTAGAGCGTCGTACGCTTTTAAAGGCTTATGGTGCAGAACTCGTTCTGACAGAAGGGGCGCTTGGAATGAAAGGTGCAATTGCCAAGGCGGAAGAACTGCAGAAGATCACACCCAATTCCATTATTCTGGGACAGTTTGATAACCCGGCCAATCCGGCAGCACACAAGGCTACTACCGGTCCTGAGATCTGGAAAGACACAGACGGTCAGGTTGATGTCTTCGTAGCAGGTGTTGGTACAGGCGGAACACTGACAGGCGCAGGGAGTTATTTGAAATCGCAGAATCCGGCAATTCGCATTGTCGCAGTAGAGCCTGATTCTTCAGCAGTTCTTTCGGGGGAGAAGCCGGGACCGCACAAGATTCAGGGAATCGGTGCAGGATTTGTTCCAAAGGTTCTGGATCAGAATATTTATGATGAAATTATCCGTGTAAAAAATGAAGATGCTTTTGCCAAAGGGAAGGAAATTGCCGTAACGGAAGGAATTCTGGTGGGAATCTCATCAGGTGCAGCCTTGTGGGCAGCAACAGAACTTGCAAAACGTCCTGAGTATGCAGGCAAGACGATCGTAGTACTTCTACCGGATTCAGGAGACCGTTATCTTTCCACACCAATGTTTGCAGAAGCCTGAGATATAAATTTTGACGTCAAATGCGCAGTGTGATATATTTTCAATTATATATCGAAATAAAAGAGGTAATTCTATGGGCGCGGAAATGACGGAAAAAGATAGGGATATGGAACAAAATATCATGATTCAGACCGTAAATGTCAGTAAAACCTTTTCTGGTAAAGATGGGCAGGTTGAGGCACTGAGGAATATCAGTCTGGATATATATAAGGGAGACATTTTCGGAATCATCGGAATGAGCGGAGCTGGTAAATCGACCCTTGTGCGCTGCCTGAATTTTCTGGAAAGGCCAACTTCGGGGCAGGTGTATGTCGCAGGCAAAGATTTATCCGCTTTGACGCAGAAACAGCTTCGAAGTGAGCGGACGCAGATTGCTATGATTTTTCAGCATTTCAATCTTCTGATGCAACGGAATGTACTGGATAATGTTTGCTTTCCAATGGAAATTATAGGTATCAGTAAGATTAAGGCCAGAAAAAGAGCGCTCGAACTGCTGGAAGAAGTAGGACTGGCAGACAAGGCACGGAGCTATCCGGCACAGTTATCCGGAGGGCAGAAGCAGAGAGTTGCAATTGCAAGAGCGCTTGCTACTGAACCAAAGATTCTGTTATGTGATGAGGCAACCAGTGCGCTGGATCCTACGACGACCAAGTCAATTCTGGAACTTCTCAGAGAAATTAACCAGAAACATGGAATTACGATTGTGATCATTACGCATGCAATGTCTGTTGTACAGGAAATTTGCAACCGTGTTGCGATTATTGATAACGGGGAACTTGCAGAAACCGGAACCGTACTCGAGGTTTTCTCCAGACCGAAGAGCCATGCAGCCAAAAAGCTCGTCTTTCCAGATGGCGGAGACAGCAGTGTAGCTGAAATGAAAGGCAGACGCTGTATCCGTATTGTTTTCTCTTCAAATTCATCTTTTGAACCTGTGATCGGGAACATGGTATTGCACTGCAATGCCCCCGTGAATATATTACTGGCGGACACGCGGGATATCGGCGGAATCGCACAGGGGCAGATGATTCTGCAGCTTCCGGAAGATGAACAGACGGCGGCCAGAATGATACAGTATCTGCGGGACAGAAATCTTGGAGTAGAGGAGCTGGATGGATATGTTGGCTGAATTTTGGCAGGATTATGGGCAATTGCTCGCGCAGGGCACAGGTACAACTTTATACATGACACTTGCATCTACATTAATGGCATATATTCTGGGAATTCCGATGGGAATTATCCTGGTGGTGACAGCACCGGGCGGCTTACATCCGAATGCAGTTATATATAAGATTATGGATTTTGTGGTTAATATTGTCAGAAGTATCCCTTTTCTGATTTTGCTGATTATGATTATGCCATTTACCAGGTTGATTGTCGGGAAGAGTTATGGATCTACAGCAACAGTAGTACCGCTTGTGGTATCGGCGGCACCTTTTATTGCCAGAATGGTGGAATCTTCGCTTCTGGAAGTTGATCATGGTGTGATCGAGGCGGCACAGAGCATGGGAGCAAGCAACTGGATGATCATCTCAAGAGTCATGCTTACAGAAGCCAGAACCTCACTGATTGTCGGAGCGACAATTGCACTTGGAACGATTCTTGGGTATTCTGCAATGGCAGGAACGGTCGGCGGAGGCGGGCTTGGAGATATTGCAATACGATATGGCTACTATAGATATGAGACGGGAGTCATGCTGATTACAGTAGTCTTACTGGTACTGTTGGTACAAATCATGCAGGCAATCGGTATGAAGATCAGTAAGAAGCTGGATAAAAGAATAACTGGTTGAAAAGATATAAAAAATATCTGAACATACATTGTTTATCTGACACAGGATCGGTGCTGCGCACGCTCTTGCTGTCATTATATATAATCCTACAGAACAGCCGCAGCAGGAGGAGAATTATGAAAAAGAAGGTTCTATCTGTATTACTGTTAGGTTCCCTTGCAATTTCGGTTCTGAGCGGATGCGGTACGTCCAAAACCGGTTCTGCATCCGGAGCAGCAACGGTTTCTTCTGGAACAGCACAGACAGACAGTGCGCAGGCATCTGCATCGGTGGCAAGTAAGGGTAAGATTACCGTTGCAGCGACGGAGGTTCCGCATGCGGAGATTCTTGAGGCTGCAAAACCTATTCTGGCAAAAGAGGGATGGGATCTTGAAGTAACGGTGTTTGAAGATTATATTCAGCCTAACCAGGTCGTAGCATCGGGGGAAATTGATTGCAATTATTTTCAGCATCAGCCATATCTGGATGAATACAATAAAGAAAATGGAACGGATCTGGTTGCAGTTGGCTGGATCCATTATGAACCGCTTGGAATTTATCCGGGTAAATCCTCTGATTTGTCAAACATTCCGGACGGAGTCAAGATCGCTGTTCCAAATGATACAACAAATGAGGCAAGGGCATTGCAGCTGCTCCAGGATAATGGGATTATCAAGCTCAAGGATGGTGTAGGACTAAATGCAACGGCCAAGGATATTATAAAGGATCAGTCGCACAATGCGGAGATCGTAGAACTCGAAGCTGCGCAGGTCGCACAGCATGCAACAGAAGTTGATTATATGGTTCTGAACGGAAATTATGCGATGCAGGCAGGTTTGAATGTGGAAAAGGATGCACTTGCATATGAAAAATCTGATTCAGAAGCTGCAAAGACATATGTAAATGTAATTGCAACAACACCAAAGAACAAGGACAGCGAAGGCGTAAAGGCACTTGTTGAGGTACTGAAATCGGATGAGATCACGAAGTTCATAAATGATAAATATCAGGGATCAGTGGTACCCTATGACGGAACTGCTTTACAGTAAAAAATGTTAAAAAAGCGGGAGAAAATCTGAAAAAGATTTTCTCCCGCTTTTTTATATAACGGATCAATTAAGCAGTTCTTTGTCTGTATTGCAATTCTGCGTACGGTACTCTTTTGGTGTCAGACCGGTTTTTTTCTTGAAAATGCAGTTGAAATAGCTTTGCGAACTGAAATTCAACAGACTGCTGATTTCCAGATAACCAAGATCTGAATGCTGCAGCAGACGTTTTGCTTCATCAATGCGCATATCCTGCATGAAATCTGTAATAGAAGAATCAGTTTCCTTATTAAAAAGTGCAGACAGATATTTGGGTGAAAGATGGATTTCGTCAGCCAGTTCTTCCAGTGTGATCTTGTCGGGCATACGTTCAATGATTTTCTGAATACATTTGTTGACCAGAGGGCTATAGTCCGCTTTGGTATAGGTGGAAATTCGATGCGTGCAGTTTGAATATTCACATAAACAGTTTCCGGTAAGCTCGATCAGATGACCGACATTCTTGCAGCTGTGTATCTGTTCTGCATATGTGCTGTACAGATAATAGGCTGGGTCTGTTCCGTAACCTCCTTCGAGTGCGGACAGACGGGCAATGGTCATAAGCTCGGTTGCACGGATAATACATTCCTGGACAGAAGAACGGATCGGAAACAGAAAATCCTGATTTTTTTCATCCTGCAGGAAAAGATATAACCGGTAAATATTACCTTTACGGATGTAATAACGAAGGCATTCTTCCTTTTCGTGCAGTTCTGAAACGGAGAATCTGGTATAGCGGGAACGACATGCTTCAGCTGAATATT
>JAGOGF010000247.1 GCA_017996845.1 Butyrivibrio sp. | reverse complement strand
TATAATCCCCTTTGGGCTTCTCCATACCGGTTTTACAGGTATACATAAACTGCCGTTCATCTTCCTGCAATTTGTAACATGTAAGGTGATTCTCTGAATAGACAAGCTGCCCACCGGAAAGATCAATCTCAAACCGGTTGGTTCCCGGCGCGTCCCCTGTTGATGCGATAAATACCCCGGTTGCACCATTTTCATATTCCAGATATGCTGTAACATCATCCTCTACTTCAATATGATGCCACTTTCCAATGTGACAATGCGCACTTACACGTATCGGCATGCCACAGATCCATTGCAATAAATCCAACTGATGCGGACACTGGTTAAGCAGTACTCCTCCTTCTCCATCCCAGGTAGCACGCCATTCACCGGAGTCATAATATGCCTGTGTTCTGTACCAATCCGTTATAATCCAGTTAACACGCTTAATCGTCCCAAGTTCTCCACTTTTTACCAGATCATGCATTTTTATAAAGGCAGGATTGGTCCGCTGATTAAACATAATTGCAAAAACCCTGTCACTTTTCTCCGCTGCTTCATTCATTTCTTTTACCTGTCTGGTATATACTCCCGCGGGTTTTTCGCATAGTACATGAAGTCCCTGTTGCATTGCCCGGATCGATATTTCAGGATGAAAATAGTGTGGAACTACTACCATAACAGCATCACATGTCCCAGAAACAATCAGTGCTCTATCACTGTCAAATATCTGAACGTCCGCCGGCAGATTTTCACTTGCCCACTTTCTCCTTTCCTGTTTGATATCCGCAACTGCCGTCAATTTCATACCAGGTACTTTTCCCGAAAGGATCGTCTGGCAATGTCCCGTTCCCATATGTCCGATTCCTATTACTCCTACTCTTACAATGTCTGTCATCTCTATGACCTTTCTGTCGCGATTTTTTCAGCCTGCATTTCTGCCCTTACACAAAGTTCCGCTGCTTTAAATGCATGTTCCTGCGTCATCGCATTTTCAGTTCTATTGATACAATCCAGAATCAGATCTCCAAAAAATGGGTATCCAACTTTTCCTTCGACATCAAAATACTGCTCACCTGATTGATTGACCAGATAAACATGACCGCCCTTTCCATCATTGCATCCGACATTTACATATTTGCGCAGTTCAATATAACCATCTGTACCAATAATGAATGTCCTTCCATCTCCCCATGTGCTCAGTCCATCCGGTGTAAACCAGTCCACTCTGAAATGTTGTGTTGCGCCATTATCTCCTGCCAATATGGCATCTCCCATATCTTCAAGTTCCGGAAAATCAGGATGTGCATAATTGCCGACTTCACTGTACTTTACAACGGCATCTTTTACATTACAGAAATATAGGAACTGTTCAATCTGATGACTTCCGATATCACAGAGAATCCCTCCATATTGCTCTTTCCTGTAAAACCAGTCCGGTCTACTCTTTGGATCGCCGATTCGATGTGGTCCAAAGCCATCAACATGGATTGGCGTTCCGATTGCACCCTGCCTGATCAACTGTCCGGCAAAGACAGCCGCTTCGACATGTATCCTTTCGCTGTAATAAACCATATATTTTCTGCCTGTTTTCTGAACCATTTCTTTGGCAGCTGCAAGCTGATCCAGACTGGTCAGCGGTGCTTTATCCGTAAAATAGTCCTTTCCTGCGTCCATTACCCTCAATCCAAGTTCGCAACGCAGGCTTGTTACTGCTGCTCCACATACCAGTTTGACTGCAGGATCATTTAGTATCTCTGATTCTGACTTTGCCGGTTTTGCTTCCGGAAATGCTTTGATAAAATCCAATACTTTTTGGGGATCCTGATCATAAACCCATTTAATCGTTGCTCCTGCTTCGGTCAAACCCTTGCACATGCCATAGATATGTCCGTGGTCAAGTGCTATCGCTGCGATCATGAATTCATTTCTTTGTACTACAGGGGCCGGTCTGCTTTCCGGCATATAATTCATTCCGTTTTCAATATTCTTCATCGATAACCTCCATCCTTGTCATCTTACAAGTTGATATTTTGACTATAACACCATCAGATTTATACATAATACGCGTATTACAACTGTTTTTTTTGCTTTTTGTGATATCGATATTAATGTATTTGAGAGCAGAAAAAAAGGTATGCGCATATTAACGCATACCTTTCTCAAAAATCATTTTCTGACTTATATCAGTTCTCGAATCCATACAGTACTTTGGCAATCTCAGAATCCCTATCCAGGATAATCGTCTTATTACTTCCCTTAAGGGAGTTTTTGAGTGCATCCAGACTTCGCGTATAATTATAGAAAGAAGCTTTATCTTCCGTATTATATGCATTCTGCAGCGTCTTCATATATTCCGACTCTCCCTGTGCTTCCAGAATGGCCGCCTGCTTATCTGCTTCTGCCTGCATAACTGCAACTTCTTTGTCAGTCTCGTTCTTAATCTTCTGTGCATCAGACTCACCCTTTGCCTGATAGGATGCTGCAATATTATTACGTTCCGATATCATACGCTGATAAACTGCTTCCTTGTTGTCATCCGGCAGATCCAGTGATTTGATTTCCGTCTTTACAATCGTAATTCCGTATTCCCCGATATTTCTATTGGTATCTTCCGTGATCATATCGGTCAGCTTCTCACCACGTGCTGCAATCATATCATCCTGTGACATGGAGCTGATAATATTTTTAGTTGCATTATATGCCGCAACAGAACACCTGTCCTGCGCGCCCGAAACAGACCCGTTCAGTGTCTTAACAAATTTTGTCGGATCAGATACCTCCCAAAGAATATAATCATCTGCAATCATCGATTTCTTATCCTTGGTAATAACATCCGAAGGCGCAATATCATATACCTGCACCGACTTTGGTATGTATGTTGTATTCTGAATGAACGGGATCTTGACCTTCAGACCCGGTTGTGTATCCACTCTCACGATCTTGCCAAACTGCATGATAACTGCATACTGGTTCGCCGGTACCGTATATAATGGTCCCGCAATAACAAACAGAACACCCATTATAATAATGGCATAAAATATTTTTGAAATAATGCCTGTGATTTTTTTCATTT
>JAGOGF010000097.1 GCA_017996845.1 Butyrivibrio sp. | reverse complement strand
GTATCCGTATAATTATAATTGCTGTCACTCCAGAATTTATGCGTTGTACCCTCATAATTCATATCCACACTGACTTCTGTATCATATAGCCAGAAGGGAATATATACCCCCTTTATTTCGTCAATATGATTTTCAGCAGAAAAAACCTTCGGTAAAAGTCTTTTGTTCTTTACAAAAGAACGATAGGCCTTTTTGGCATCTTCCTGATTCATCTGAAATGGTATTACATAATCCGGCATTCTTCCTTCTTCAAATATTTCCTTAAATACCACATGATTGCCGCAAAAAGGGCAGGTTGTTGCGCCGGTCTGCTTATCTGCAACAATCTCTCCCCCGCACGATTCACAGATATAGACCGACTTTTCCTGATCAAAGCCTGCCTGATCCGCTGTTTCCTGTGATATCTTATTGTCCTTTGCCTTCTCTGCCACTGCATGATATTCTTCCAGTGACATTACGGTATCACAATACTGACATTTCAGTTTCTGCTCTTTTGTATCAAATTCCATTGCACCGCCGCAAGCGGGGCACTTATATTCCTGTGTTGCCATCCTTCACCTGTGCTTTCTTACTGTTTGGGCCTGCCGCAATTGGAGCAGAACTTCCCGGTATTAACAGTTCCGCAACTGCAGGTCCAGTCTTGTGCCTGCGGTCTGGGTTTCCCACATTCAGAGCAGAATTTACCGGTATTAACCGCTCCGCATTCACAGGTCCACGCTCCTGCCTGCGGCACAGGTGTTTCCGGATTCACCTGTCCTGTCGGTGCTGCCTGATTCTGCTGATTTTGTGCCATGCTATACAGCTGCTGCGCATTTACACCGCCTGCATTATTTGCCATATTCATCCCTGCAAACGCAAACATCGGGCCCGTTGCCGTATTTTTTGCCGCATCCTGCATGGCCTGTGCCTGCGCCGCTGTAAGCGTTGCCGCTGCCATTGCCGGATTCGTCAGAACGGCGTTTTTCTGAAGATTCTTAATCATTGCCTCATCTTCTTCTGAAGCGGTTACCGAACTGATTCCAAATGTACTGATCACAATACCATAGGTATTATTCCATTTTGCAGAAAGTACTTCATTTAAAGCATTTGCCATATCATCTGCATGTGCCGGAAGTGCACTGTACCGAATCCCCATCTCGGAAATTTTGGCAAGTGCAGGCTGAAGCGCTGTCAGAAGTTCTGTTTTCAGTTGTGAATCCAACTGTTCTCTTCTGTATTCTGATTCCACGTTTCCACATATATTCTTATAGAAAAGAATCGGATCCTTAATCTGATAAGAATATTCGCCGTGACAACGAATGGAAATGTCCACATCCAATCCGATATTATGATCTACCACACGAAACGGAACCGGATTGGGTGTTCCGTATTTATTCCCGATAATATCCTTGGTATTAAAAAAATAAATCCGCTGATCCGTCCCGGTATCTCCTGCCAGTCCAAGGCGTCGTCCAAACTGATCAAAGCTATCCTGTATGGTTTTACCCAGATCACCATAAAAAATGGACGGTTCCGTTGAATTCTCATATACAAACTTCCCTGGTTCTGCACAGACTTCCACAATCTGTCCCTGATCAACTATTATCATGCACTGCCCTTCATTCACTGCGATGACAGATCCGTTTGAAATCAGATTGGCACTGCCCTTTGTATTGCTGTTTCTTTTGGCAGTTCTTTTTGCACCCTTTACTGCCAAAACCTCTGTATCAATGGAATCACAGTAAAAATATTCTCTCCATTCATCTGCGAGAACGCCTGTCGCAGCATCAAATCCAGCTTTTATTAATCCCATTTTCTTTCCCCTTTTCCAAATATGCAATTGCTTTTTCGGACTGTTCTCCGAAAAAAGTTTCATTTATGTCATCATAACGCAGTCCTATCTGTCAGAACATCCTGATTCCTGCAAAATAGCGGTATGCAAAATGGCTTTTGTCACAAAATAATATGTCTGAAAAGCAATTTGGCAAAAATACTTTTATCCTTTATATTTGAAAATCCATACAGATACGCGTTTTGGTATAAGGTCTTACTTTACTGTTTGCAACTGCCAGATGATCCGGATGCACAGAGTAGCCATTAAGCGCCGCAGCATCCTCCAGCGTGACATCCAGCATAACCTCAGCATTGGATGACTCCAGTGCTGATATCTGTACATGAATGTCAATCAGCCCCGGAACTTTTCCTTTCAAACCTTCCAGACCGTCTTTCATTTCTTTTTTTACCAGTTCCTTTTCCTGCAAGGAAAGTTCATCCTTAAGCTGCCATAAAATAATATGTTTTACCATAATTCTACCCTCCAGAACCCATGTAATATGTTGATATTGCTTCTATACCTGAACGTTTTTTGCCGAGGTTGAGATACAACCTCGATTAGACTCAGGTGGTTCTCCACCTGAGTCTAATTGTACCATAATCTGATTCTGCTGTTTAGTTTCTGTTCATGAACTACTCCCTCTTTTTTTCATTTTCCTTTAGAATTGCTTTAGAAATTGGACACAGTTCCGTCATAAAACTCCTGTATGATAAATAACATCAGAAGCGAGAAAGCTTCTGAATCCCCAACAAAACTTTTTTCATACCGGGCCGTTCGGTTCCCCGCCGAACGGCCCCTCCTCCCAAAAGATACAGTACTCGGCAAGTACATCATTATATAAAAAATACAGCTTCTGATTCAATCAGAGGCTGTATTTTTATGTATTCTATTTTTGTAATCTAGTTCTAATATATTTTATTCTGTCCCAGCCGCGGCTGTTGTAGCTGACGTAGCTGCATTTTCCGCGGATGCTCCTGTACCGGGTGCATTTTGAGGCAGTGGTACTCCTGCAGCATTCAAAACAGATGCGGATGTTCCTGCTGCATTTGCAGGATTACTATTCGGTACATTTTTATGATTTTTTACATTATATGCCTTTGCCTGGCCCTGCGTCATTCCGCCATATACAATAACCGCTTCTCCTTTCTGAACTGCAGAAAAGATTTGCTTTGCTTTTTTGGGTGGCAGATTCACGCATCCATGAGACCCTCCATTTATATACAAATCTCCACCAAATTTACTTCTCCATGATGCATCATGTAAACCGATGTTCCCATTAAATGGCATCCAGAAATCAACCGGTGAACTGTAATTTTCTCCTACCAGTGTTGCATCTCTTTCTTTGTAGGTAATTGCATAAGTTCCGTCCGGTGTCCCGTGCCCGGCTATCGCTTTTCCTGAAACACAATCTGTATCCGATATCATCTTACCTTCCCGATATACATATACATGCTGTGCATCCAGGTTGATTTCTACATAACTATTTCCATAATCATTTTCGCCATAGGTAGCAGCTGTGGCAAAATATACTGGAGACATTTCTCCTCTTTTCTTTGATTTGATCGCATCCGTAACCGCTTTTATGGTAGCGGGTCTGTCCATCCACCAGCCATAATTTCCTCCCTGCACAGTGATGTCCTGTCCACCGGTTGTATGAAAACTGCGCTTTTTACCAAAAGTATCATATCTCTGTGCAAGTGTTCTGACATATGATTTGACAGCATTCTCATTCAAACTGACAGCTGTTCCCTTTACGGACAGCCAGTCTTTTATGGTGTCTCCATCCAGAACTTCCTTCTTATCTCCAAATGAAAATACAAGCGATGCTCCCACAAACTGATTCAGATTATCCACTGTGGTTTTTAATGCCGGATTATCGGCTTTGACAGCAGGTTCCTGATAACACCCCGCTTCATCCAGCGAAACTTTCTCTTCCATCGCACCGATTCTGTTTTGCAGTACCTGTATGACAAGGTTTCGATCCAGTGAAGAGCCTTCCTGTTCCGGTATGATCTGGTAACTCCCGTTTGCATAGGAATAGGAAGCATTTACCGGCTGCTGCACATTTTTCTGATCCAAGAAGCATAATCCGTTGATCTGATTCTTTAATTCTTCTTCTGAATACTTTGCCACAGAATCACAGGTATATTTTTTGTTTACAAAAAGGCTGAGCGGCCATGCAAAAGCATTTCTTTCATGCAGAACCCGGGCAATACTGCCATCAAAAACAGGTTGAAGTGATATATCCCCCGCAGAAATGGTATCCTGCAAATTATTTCTCCCTATGATTGTAATTTGATAATCTGCTGCCTTTGTACCAAGTTCACGCTCGATTTCTTCTGCCGTTTTAAATGAAACATTATTATCATTAAGCATTGTATGAAACTGAAAATGATTCATGAAAAAAAAGGATAAAGCAAGATATACTACAACAGAAACCGTTACAACAACAGTTCCTGCAATCAGAATTTTTTTATTCATACCAACAACACTGTCCCCCGTCCCCTTTAAATATTCGTTCCGCTATCATCACATTCATCTATCAGATATTTTCGCATTAATCAGGGACAGCATCTATCTTACTATGTATTTTATAAAATACAACCGCATTTGTTGACAAAAAACCGATTATCGTATGGATTTTTCCCGTTAATTTGCTATTTTTTATCATTATTTCGATCAAATGCCCTGATATATACAAAATTACTGTTATCACGTTCCATCCCATAATTGGGATCAAGAATTGCTCTGACAAAAGCTTCTCCGCCTTCTTCCTGCGGAATAATCTTCATCTGCAATTCCTGTTCGACTTCCTGAACAGTCATATCATCCAGAAAAACCTGCTCCCCCGTTCGCAGCATATTCGAAGGAATCTGCAGAACATCACCCAGTTCTTCCCCGTCTGCTTTATGTTCTCTGATCTGTTTCACAAGATCCTGACCTGTTACAAGTCCTGAAACTGTTATGGTTTCTCCAAAAAAGTCATTCCTGATCGCATAGGTATGAATCCTGATTTTCGGAAATGCATGCATTATTTTCTCTGCCGATTCACGAATCACAGGATATGCCAGCTTACCGCTTGCAAGCGTCAGCGTTCTGCTGTAGTCCTGAGCCTTTTGTGCATAGTCTTCACTCTCTATTACCTGTTTCAGTGTTTCTTCAAATTCAGTTATGAAAAGGCGCATCATTCCGACTCCATTTTCCAACTGAATATAGCCGTCATATCTGTCTTCTTCCGGAAAATCCCTGCCTGCCATAATATACCATTCATCACTTGCATGAACAAAATGAAGCCCATATGCTTCATAACATTCCTTCTGATAACTTTCAACCAGATCAATTACTGCACCCGCTTCTTCCTGGGTAAACAGTTCGATCGGGAAAAGACCTTCCCTGAATTTTGTAATACCTGCAGGAACAACTGATACACTGCGCATAAAAGGGAGATATTGTTTCAGATCCTGAATTGTACTTTCCAATTCTTTTCCGTCATTTACGTTTTTCACACAGACAATCTGTCCGTTCATTTCCACATGTCCGTCATACAGTTTCTTCAGATACTGCAATTTTTCTCCCGCAAAACGATTGTTCAGCATTTCGCAGCGAAGCTGTGGATTCGTTGTCTGTACCGATATATTAATCGGAGCCAGCTGCATTTTAATAATTCTATCAACTGCTCTGTCATCCATATTGGTAAGCGTAATATAATTTCCCTGTAAGAAAGAGAGTCTGGAGTCATCATCCTTGAAATACAGCGTTTCACGCATTCCCGGCGGCATCTGATCAATAAAACAGAAAATACATTTATTACTGCAGGAGCGGTAATCACTCATCAGAGCATTATCAAATTCAACCCCCAGATCATCCTCATATTCCTTCTCAATTTCCAGTTCCCACTCTTCACCCGAAGGTTTGCGGATCAGAACATCTATATTCTCATCTTTGATCAGATATCTGTAGTCAAAAATATCCTCTACTTCTTCTCCATTTATAGACAGTAGTACATCTCCCGGTTCGATTTCCATTTCCTGTGCAATAGAACCTTCATATACCGTTTTGATTACATGTTCAAATTGATTCACAAAACCACCTTTTCTATTTTCGCATTCCAGTTTTGACACTTCCGGTTTATTTTACTTTTTCCAGAAACATCAGTAAAAAACTTACTGCAAGGAATCCGCTTGAAACCCAGATTGCATGAAATCCCCATACATCTGAAAGTATACCACCAATTCCGGCTCCGATTGCAAAAAACAGGATTACTCCAAAATAATACAATGCCTGCCTGAACTGATCAGGCTCATGCTCTCTTACATATAATGAAAGTGCCGCTGTTCCGCTTCTGAGATTTCCAATGCACATTGTACTTGCATAGGAATAGCCTTTTACCTTGCGGAAACTCTGTACCTGCATCGCACAGGAAAATGAGACCAGAACAGTTGCTGCCGTATTCCACGCCCCCGGAATAAAACCAACGATGAGCAAAATCAAAATTTCGGCAAGGAGAATTCCCTGCCTCCAATGCAGCTTTTGTGCAAACTTATACTTTCCCTGAACTGTTTCAGCTACAAACACACCTGCTGCAAAAGCCAGTATCGGCAGCAGGTATCGCATTCCCGCTATCCATTCCCCCATCATAAAATGCTGACTCATTAAAACGACATTTCCTGTCTGTGCATTTGAAAAAACTGCATTCCGGGTAAAATATGTGTAAGCATCCTGAAACCCACCCGACAATGCCAGAAATATACTATTAATGAATGCTTCTGACATCTGTTTTTCAGGAAATTTGTGTGCAGCATTTTTCCCTATTAATTCAACCATTTTTGCTGTTTCATATCCTTTCATAAAAAATTCTCTCTATTCACGGCATAGAGAGAATTTTCCTGTTCATCCTGCAATACTATTTCTGTTCCAGCTTGCTGTACTGTTCATTTAGAATTACAATCTCAATTCTTCTGTTCTTATTCCTGCCAATTTCTGTTTTATTATCCGCAACTGGTCTGTACTCTCCATATCCCACTGCGCTGAGACGTTCCGGTGCTACGTTTCCCTTATCAACCATAAATCTGACCACAGAAGTTGCTCTTGCGGTAGAAAGTTCCCAGTTGGAAGGATAAATCGAATTCTGAATCGGTACATTATCCGTATTTCCTTCCACACGGACATAATTATCCACGCTATTAATCAATTTGGCAACTTTCAGCAAAAAAGCTGTATTATCAGTCTTGATATCAGCTTTCCCGGAATCAAAAAGAAGGACATTATTAAAAGTAACAACCACTCCTCTGCTATCCACTGCCGTTGTTACCGAATCACTCTCCTTGTCATCTGCAATCTCCTGATTGATCCTTTCCTGCAGCTGCTTCAGCTGTTGATCATTTGCCGTTCCTGTTCCGCCTGTACCTGTCGTGGTATCGGTCGCATTATCAGTACCTGACTCACCGACATTATAAGGCAGCACACCATTTCCCTGCTGTGTCTGCGGCATGGGGTTTAACGAAGTTCCCTCTCCCGGTAATACACCGCTTCCACCCTGCACCATCATTGTTTTCTGAAAGGATTTCGACATTTCTGTTGCTTTTACCTGATCAACCTTACTTACCGCAAACAGCACAATGAACACCGCAAGCAAAAGCGTCATCAAATCAGAATAGGGAAGCAGCCAGGCTTCACCTGCACCTTCTGAATGCTTCTTTTTTTTACGACTTGCCATCTTCCGTTCCTTCCTTGACTTCACCAAGCGATGCTTCTATTTCTCTCTGACGGCTTTCAGAAAGCCAGGATAACATTTTTTCTTTTATCAGAGAACTGGATTCACCATGATAGATTGAAAGGATTCCCTCTACTGTCATATTTTTCATCAGGACTTCATCCTGTGTCTTTGTTTTCAGTTTGGTTGCAAAAGGATTCCACAACACATAACCTGTGAAAATACCAAGAATTGTTGCAATAAAAGCTGCTGAAATTGCTTCTGCCATCCTCGCCGTATCATCAATATGTGACATGGCGGCAATCAGTCCGAATACGGCACCCAGAACACCAAGTGTCGGTGCGTATGCGCCTGCTGATGAAAAGATACCGGCATTCAGTTCATGTCTTTCTTCCATCGCATCGATTTCATTCGTCAGAACGTCTTTTATATAGTCTTCCGTCATTCCGTCAATGATCATTCTGATTCCCTTTTTCATAAAAGGATCCTGTTGCTTTTCCACTTCATTTTCAAGAGAAAGCAGGCCCTCTTTACGTGCGATGGAGGAAAGCCGCATGAATTCCCTGATCATTTCAACGTCCTGATTATCACTCCCCTGTGAAGTAAAAATAACCTTAAAAAGTTTTCCCAGACATTTCAGATTCTTCCCCGGATAAGAATTCAAAATTGTTGCAATTGTTCCGACAAAAATAACAAAAATTGCAGCCGGATTCCGGAATACGCCATAACTGATTCCTTTAAAATACATTGCCCCGATTACTGCGATAAATCCGACTATAATACCAACTACTGTAGTAAGTTCCATACTGTGCTCCATTCCAGTCCAAAATCAGATCCTGACATATTCGAGCCTAATTATACAATAATCTTTTTTTAATGTCATCCCATCTGTACATTATTTCAATTTTATAATTCCATGCTTTTTAATAAAATCTGCCCACTGTTTATACCCTTTTGCATACAGATGAAATCCGTCAAAAGTCATATCTGCTTTCAGAAAACCTTTATCATCCGTGAACTCCGGATTCGCATCCAGATAGAATGTTGTTACACCATCCGCAAGCATTGCCATCGCAACATTTTTGGCATTGAGGCTGACATTATTATATACACTGTTCATGTCATTTTTGGACTCCGCCATATGCAGATTGCCCATCAGGTAAATAATTGCATCCGGCTGCACCGTTCGCAGCATGGTAAGCATTTTCTGCATATTCGCAGTATATAAATCCGTTGTACCATACCCGAGGTCATTCATGCCGACCATCAGATATATTTTTCCATACTTCTTTGCAGATAAGGCTTTTTGCAGATTGACTGTTTTTCCGTTCTTCTGATTCACCGCTTCTGCATCTTTTGCCCATTTGTATACCGAAAATCCATTGTCGCAAAAAAAGTCTGCATGATCCTGCCACCCTGCATAATCATGCAGTCCCAGCATTCTGGAGTCGCCTATGAATACCGCATCCGCAAAATAATCATTTCCGACTGTCTGATATGGATAAACAGTGGTATGTGCGATCCTGCCTGCATCTTCATAATATTTTGATTTCACTTTTACCGGTTTATAGGTGGTGAAAGAAGTCTCTCCGATTATCTGCGCCGCATTTGTTCTGCTGCTTCCTTTATCCGCCTGATCAGAAACACTTCTCCCCGTTTCAGAAGATGATGCATCTCCCTTTCCGTTTCGTCCGCCAGCGTCAGGATAAACCGCTGCTGCAGAATTTTCCGATGCCGGACTCCCCGCCTGATCTGCAGATTCCGTACCGGCATCCTCGCCTGCAATAATCTGCATCCAGCATGGTGTCAGCAAATGTTCTTTCAGATACTGCCCCGGCCGCACATTTTTCTGCAGGAAAGCGCTGCAGGCACAAAATATGCCTGCCACTGTAAATATACTTACGGTAAGAATCAGGAGTGGACACTTCTTCCATATGGTAATGATTCTCCCGTTTATTTTTTTATCCGGATTTTTTTGTTTCTTCATTTATTTATAACCTCAAGCGCAGTTTGATCTGCATCTTTTCAGATTCCCCTTATTTCAAAATCGAAAATACAGGAACGGATTGCTGCTGCCGCATGCAATTTCATAAACAGAAAAAGCAAACACTGCAAAAAGAACAGGTACCATCACGCTTTTTTTTTCATATCTGCGGAAGAGCCACATGGGAAATGCCGTAGAAAAAAGAATACAGAATACAGTCAGAACACCGTACTGCCTCAGATAACGCATAAACTGCTCCATTCCTGTCAGCACTGTCCCGGTTGGTATTCCAAACATACAGCGAAGATATGC
>JAGOGF010000246.1 GCA_017996845.1 Butyrivibrio sp. | reverse complement strand
CCATTGGAATGCCCATTGCACACAATGTGCCAAAATAAGAATGATCAACTTTCCATTCATTTCTGCGAATATGTATGATCTCTATTTTTCGCAGTATGAATATCAGGCAACAGATTCCTGATACCAGCTGTGAAATTACGGTTGCAACTGCTGCGCCGGCAACTCCCATATGGAGCACCAGAATACAGAACAGATCGAGCACAATATTGGTTACCGAACCTACTACTACGAAAATAACCGGATGTCTGCTGTCTCCCAATGCCCTCAGAAATCCCGATAACAGATTATACATATAGATAACCGGTATTCCAATCAGGATAATAAAAATATAGGAATAGGCGTACGCTATAACATCTGCCGGCGTATTCATCCATATCAGAATCTGTCTGCAGAAAAATGTCGCCAGAAGTGTCATGATCAGCGCAAACGCCGCTGCAAGATATATACTGTGTGCAGCAAATTTGCGCATACTCACATAGTCCTTTGCCCCAAAGCGCTGTGAAATCGGAATGGCAAATCCGTTACATACTCCCATACAGAATCCAATGATCATAAAGTTTATTGCACCGGTAGATCCGACTCCCGCAAGTGCTTCTTTACCCAGAAATTTGCCTACGATCATAGTATCGATCAGATTATAGAACTGTTGAAAAAGAACACCGCCCAGAAGTGGAAGTGAAAAGCCAAGAATTAGTTTCATCGGAGAGCCGTTCGTCAGATCTTTTGTTGCACTGTTTGCCATATCTGTTCCTCTTATCTTTATACTTTATCTGACTATTATAAACGCTTCCTGCATATATTGCATGACATAATTTTGAAAAAAAATGCGAATCCGCTGTTTTTTGCAGCTGATCCGCATTTTTGTATTTATTTACAAAATCACTTATTTAATACCGTGTCAAGATCCCATTTCTCATAAATCTTCGGCACATCACTGATCAAACGCTTTGTATAGGCATCCTTCGGATTAATGATTACATCCTCCGCAGGACCTGATTCAACAAATTTGCCATGTTCCATGATGTATACCTTATCGGAAATATAGTATGCCAGACCAATATCATGTGTAATGAAAATGACTGTCATATCTATTTCATCACGCAGTTTCAGAAGCATATCCAGAATCGTTGCTCTGGAGCATGCATCAATCATGGAAGTCGGTTCATCTGCCATCAGGATCTTTGGCTTTAGCAAAAAGATTCTGGCAATCATCAGACGCTGCATCTGTCCACCTGATAATTCAAACGGATATTTATTGGTCAACTCCGCAAATTTCAGATTTACAAAGCTGCAGGCCTCTGTCATCATTTCAACCTTCTGCTCATAAGGAAGATTTCTGCACCCCCGCATGTTCAGACAATCCAATAAAACAGAATCGATTTTATAAAAAATATTATAAGAAGAAAACGGATCCTGGAATATTGGCTGAATATTTTTCCAGTATTCTTTTCTCTTCATATTGCTGCTGATATCGCGTGATGCCCCCTGATAAAGAATGTCTCCTTCAGATACGCTGATCAGACCCAGCAGCATTTTGGATAACGTTGTCTTTCCGCTTCCGGATTCGCCTACAATGGATACAATTTCGCCTTCATTGAAGTCGAAATCAACATGGTCTACTGCGACCGTCTGTTTATTCCCGACACCAAATATCTTTGTGACGCCTCTTCCGCTCAGACAGGGTTTTTTTTCATTCTCCATCGCCATTTCCATATACCTCCCTTATCTTCCGAATTGACATCAGGCAACGATACATACGTTCATTATCAAAGGCCTTTTCATCTATTGCCATTGCCGTACATGTCGGCGTGCAATACGGGCATCTTTCTGCAAAGCGGCAACCTTTTGGCGGGTTCTTCAGGTTCGGCGGTGTTCCCGGAATTGCAGCCAGCTTATGCTCTCTGACACCTTTTTCCGGTACGATAATTGATCCCATCAGTCCTTTGGAATATGGATGAACCGGATCAAATACCATCTCTTTTGCTGATCCCTTTTCCACCATCTGACCGGCATACATAACCATGATATCATCCGTTACGTTATATAAAAGCGGCAGTTCATGTGTGATAAAGATCATGGACTTGATATAGCCCTTTTCCATCAGCTCACGCATCATACGGATAACCATTTTCTGAGAAGTAACATCCAATGCAGAAGAAGGTTCATCCGCGATCAGAACTTTCGGAGAAAGAATCGTTGAAATCGCAATAACAGTACGCTGCTTCATACCACCGGATAATTCAACCGCATGTTTTTGTAACACATCCTCCGGCAGGCCAAGTTCTGCAAAACGTTCCCTTGCCATATCATATATTTCCTGTTTGGTCATCTTGATTCCATGTGCATGCATAACATCTTCAATGAAGCTGATAATCTTCTGCGTCGGATTCAGTGCGTTCATAGCTGCCTGGGGAATATAAGCAATTTCGTTTCCCAGTATCTTATGTCTTACCTGTTCCGGCTTCATATCTGAAATTTTAACACCATCAACGATAATCTCTCCGCTGATGTAATGTAACGGTGCAAAATAATAGCCCATCAGGCTAAGTGCGAGGGTAGATTTTCCGCACCCGGATTCACCTGCGATACCAAGTGATTTACCCTCTTCTATTTTGAGGGAAACATCATCTACCGCATATACATCCTCATTAAACCTTGTAATGTATTTCGTCTTCAGATGATTGATTTCCAGCATTGTTTTTCCCATACATTCTTCCTTTCCGTGTCACCACACTGAAAATTTTTCCCTTTCTCAACGATAATCTGCTCTAGTCACGAAGCTGCGGATTAAATACCTGATCAAGTCCTGTATTCATCAGGTTCAGTGAGAAAGAAATCAGTGCGATCATAATAACAACCGGGAAGTATGCCCACCAGCTGCCATTAAGATGTGCCGAATACTGCATTGCCCAGTTCATCATCAGTCCCAGGGTAGCTGTCGTTGTAGTCGCAGGGCCAAGTCCGATCATAGACAATTGTGCTTCTGCAAGAATTCCGGAAGAAATCTGCAGGATCATTGCCATAACTACATAAGATGCAATGTAGGGAAGAATATCCGTAAAGATAATTCTCATCATACTGTGACC
>JAGOGF010000096.1 GCA_017996845.1 Butyrivibrio sp. | reverse complement strand
ATCCGCAATAAAATCCTTTCTCGTACGATTGGCATCAACAATGGCCGATATCAGATTGTTAGGTACCTCATCATAGTTTGCAAGCAGCTGTTTGGTATACTTGGGCAGACAATATCCCCCATATCCAAAAGATGGATTATTATACTGTGTCCCGATTCTGGGGTCTAAGCATACGCCTTCAATAATCTGTTTGGTATCAAGTCCTCTCACTTCCGCATAAGTATCCAGTTCATTAAAAAATGAAACTCTGAGCGCAAGATAAGTATTTGCAAAAAGTTTAACTGATTCCGCTTCTGTAGAATTCATATACAAAGTTGGAATATCCTTCTTGATCGCGCCTTCATGCAAAAGATTTGTAAACATATGCGCATGTTCCGCTGCAGAGGCGCTATCAATATTATATCCCACAATAATTCTGGATGGATAGAGATTATCATAAAGCGCATGACCTTCCCTCAGGAATTCGGGAGAAAAAAGAATATGATCTGTCCCATACGCTTCCCGCATCTGCTGTGTATAACCAACCGGAACTGTCGATTTCACAATAATAAATGCATCTTTATTTTCCTGCCGGACCTGCGTAATAACTGATTCAACCGATGAAGTATCAAAATAATTTTTCTTTTCATCATAATTAGTCGGTGTGGAAACAATGACAAAATCAGCACCTGCATATGCCATTGAAGCATTTACCGTTGCCTTCAGATTCAGATTTCCCTTTGCCAGATATTCCTGAATCTCCTTGTCTACAATTGGTGATTTCCCCTGATTGATCATATCAACCTTTTCCGGGATAATATCTACTGCATATACTTCATTATGTTGTGCCAGAAGAATGGAATTGGACAATCCCACATATCCGGTACCTACCACCGCAATCTTCACTGTTATCTTTTCTTCTTTCCTGCAGCAAAAGCTGCATATTATTCCGCACGTTAATCTACGTGCGGCAGAAGTTCTTCCACTGTCTCATATACCGCTATTCTCTGTCTGTCTGAATCGGGCATACCAATAAAAATACATCCATAATAATAAACGTCTTTCATCTGCTCTCCACGAACAACCTGCAAAAAAACATGAAGCACTTCCCGTGTCCATATCGTGATATAAGCTTCGTAATTATTGCCAAGTGTCAGCTGGCATCCACATTCAAAGCCAAGTCCTGATCCGGAACAATTTACAATTGTTATTGCAACACTTTCGGGTACAGAACCTCTATCCAATGCCTTAATAATGAGTTCTCCTGACAAACCAAGTCTCTTACTGTTTCTTCTTTCTTCCATAATCCACCCCTTTATCACGCGACACAGCATAATATGAAATACTGATTTAACTATATCTCTTACACGTTTTTTTGTAAAGCAAGAAGGTCAGTTATCGTTCTTTTGATCCTGTAAAAGCATCTGATCTGTAATAAACATTGCATCACCAAAACTAAAGAATCTATATCGCTCCTGAATTGCTTCCCGATATGCACGAAGAATATTATCTCTCCCGGCAAGAGCAGATACCAACATGACAAGCGTTGATTCCGGCAGATGAAAGTTTGTTATCAGACAGTCCAATACCTTAAAATGAAACCCCGGATAAATAAAAATGGAAGTATTATCCGCACACGCATGCAGTCTTCCGTTTTCATCTGCAGCACTTTCTACTGTTCTGCAGCTCGTCGTTCCTACACAAATGACACGATGTCCGCTGTCATGCGCCCTATTAATCTTGTCTGCTGCTTCCTGCGTTACCTGATACCACTCTGTATGCATGTGATGTTCCTTAACATTATCCACTTTGACCGGCCGGAATGTTCCAAGTCCGACATGCAAGGTCACATACGCTAGGTCAATCCCCTTTTTTTCTATGCTGTCCAAAAGCTCTTTTGTAAAATGAAGCCCTGCTGTAGGTGCTGCAGCAGATCCTTCATACTGCGCATATACAGTCTGATACATCTCCGGGTTCTGCAGCTTATGTGTAATGTAGGGCGGAAGGGGCATTTCACCAAGACGATCCAGCACCTCTTCAAATATTCCTTCATAACTGAACTGTACCAACCGGTTTCCATCATCAATCACATCCAGAATTTCTGCCGTTAAAGACCCATCCCCAAACACAACTTCTGCGCCTTTACGAAGCTTCTTCCCCGGTCTGACAAGGGTTTCCCAGATATCATTTTCTTTTCTTTTCAAAAGCAGTATTTCTACTGCTGCTCCGGTATCTTTTTTACATCCTAAAAGTCTTGCAGGAATAACCTTTGTATTGTTCAGTACGAGGCAATCTCCCGGATTTAAATAGTCAACAATTTCCCGAAAGATATGATGTGTGGTTTTACCGGTATTTTTATCCAATACCAGCAGTCTTGATGCTGCACGATCTTCCAAAGGATCCTGGGCGATCAGTTCCTGTGGCAGATCAAAACTATAATCTGAAGTTCGAAGTCCGAGCATCGGATCTTCCTGTTTACTTATCTTTTCTTCTGACATCATATTCCTTACTCATTTCTCAGGTCTGCTTTTTCAAGAAATGCAATATAACCACGAAGTGCTTCATAAATATCTGCTTTTGAAGTTGCTTCCCAGGGTGCGTGCATGTTCAATACCGGAACGCCACTGTCAATTACATTCATTCCGTAAAGTGCCAGAATGTATGCAATTGTTCCGCCGCCTCCCACATCTACTTTTCCAAGCTCCGAGGTCTGAAAATTGATTTCCTCTTTATCAAAAATATTACGAATATGTGCAATGTATTCGGCATTGGCATCATTAGAACCTGATTTTCCGCGAACTCCCGTATATTTATTCAGTACCATTCCGCCACCCAGATATGCAACATTCTTGCTCTCAAATACGGAGGCATAGCTTGGATCAAATGCACAGCTGACATCCGAAGACAGCATACAGGAATTAGCCAGACATCTTCTGAGTTTCAAATCGCTGTACTCACCTGATAAATTCATCACTTCTGCAACTGCATTTTCAAAAAATCTTGACTGCATACCAGTCGCGCCAACACTGCCAATCTCTTCTTTATCCACAAGAATACAGCATGCTGTTCTCTCCAGATTATGTGCTTCCAGAATCGCTCTCATGGAAGGATAGGCACATACTCTGTCATCCTGCCCATATGCAAGAACCATGGATCTGTCAAAACCGGCATCCCTTGCCTTCCCTGCAGGAACGATTTCAAGTTCTGCTGAAATAAAGTCATCCTCTTCCACACCATAATTATCTTTCAGGATTGCAAGAATTCCACGCCTTACCGCCCCTGAAACTTTCTTTTTTTCATCACTTTCTGCCTTTTCCGCATCCATTGCATACTGCTGTCCAGGTGTCAGTTTTTCATTCTTTTTTTCGGCTTTTTCATTTTCTTTATTTTCAATAACAAGCGGCTTATTCCCAACGATCAGGTCAAGTGCCTCACCCTCAACTACTTCAGAAGCCTTTTTTCCCATCTGATCCTGTGCAAGATGAATCAAAAGATCAGATACGAAAAATACCGGATCATCTTCATCCTCCCCTACATTCAATTGAACAGTCGTCCCATCATTTCTGACAATTACCCCATGAAGCGCAAGCGGAAGCGCAACATACTGATATTTTTTGATTCCGCCATAGTAATGTGTATCAAGATAAGCAAAGCCGCCTTCTTCATATAATGGATTCTGTTTGACATCCAGTCTGGGCGAGTCAATATGTGCTCCCAGAATATTCATTCCATTTTCCATTTTGTCAGAACCGATCTGGAACATCACAATCGATTTATTCATCCAGACACTATAAACTTTATCGCCCTTTTCAAGCTTCTTATCTACAGATTGCAATTTCCCCAATTCTGTATATCCATGTGCCTCGATTTCATTTACAATACTGTCAATTGCTTCTCTTTCCGTCTTGGCATTATTCAAAAAAGCCTTGTAATCCTCTGCAAATTGATCCGCTTCTTTGATCTGCTTATGCTCATAAGCTGCCCATGTATTTTTTCTGTTCATTTTTCACCTCATGCTGCGACTGTACTTACGTATTAGCTGATGGTTCAGGATCGTGCGCAGCGCGAATCCCGTGTTTGAAAATCAGATTCTTCAAACTTAACACACCACTTTTTTCATTGATTTTTGTTCTGTGAACGACCTTCCAATTATAGCATTTTTTTCTTTCATTATACAATATGCGCATCCATGGAACAATGTGGTTTTTTCATCCGGCTTAAGACAAATGCCTGTCGGAACATTCCCGGCAGGCATTTGTCTTAAGCATTATTTTGTTTTCTTTCTTAACTTCTGAGCTCAATCTTCATACTTTCAAGACCATTCAGGATCTTTTTCATTGCCATACTGACATCCTCATCGGAAAGCGTTTTTTCCTTATCTCTAAAGCTTAAAGAATATGCCATTGATTTATAGCCTGGCTTGATTTGCGCACCTTCATATATATCGAACAATTCCAGTGATTCCAGGATCTTCCCACCTCGTAACCGTATGATACGCTCAATTTCACCTGCAAGAATTTCTCTCGGAACCACCATACTGAGATCTCTTGTCACTGCGGGGAATTTTGCAATTCCAGTGTATATGCGATCAAATGATGCATGCAACATGATTGCCGGCATATCCATTACCGCAATATAAACGTGTGTGTCAATGCCATAATTATCACAAACCTGTGGATGAACCTGTCCCAGATAACCCAGCGTTTCTCCGTCATAAATAACCTTTGCCTGTCTGCCGGGATGCAGAAACGGTTTCTCTGCCTTGGGATCATATTCAACCTTATCCAGCATCCCGATACTGTCAAGCAGTTCTTCAATTACACCCTTCATGCTGTAAAAATCACCTTCTCCATAAAAGCCAAGTGTCAGCTGCATTCTTTCATCGGGAAGCGCTGTCAGCGGAAGTTGTTTTGCAAGATATATATTCCCCATCTCGTAAAGACGAACATCTTTGTTTCTTCTGTTATAATTTGTTGCAAGCGATGTCAGCATCCCATTCAGAGAAATTGTTCTCATTACGGAAAAATCCTCTCCCAGCGGATTGGATATGCGAATACACTGTCTTTCCGCTGCATTTTCAGGCAGGAGAAGTTTATCAAACACCTTGGGGCTTTCAAAGGAATAGGTATACGCCTGTGAAAATCCGCAGAACTGTGCTACCTCACGCGCTTTTGCTTCCACTCTCATCTTAAAAGTCAGCTTGCCTGTTGTTGCACTGCTTTCCGGAAGCGTCGACGGTATCTTATCATATCCGTAAAATCTCGCTATTTCTTCAGCAATATCACACATCTGATTCAGATCCTGACGAAAACTTGGGATGACAATTTCTTCTTCATCCACGCTGATCTGCTCACGCTTTAAAATGGCAACCATATCATCTCTGCTGATATCCGTTCCCAGAAGTGCATTGATTCTTTCCGGTTCAAGCGCTATTTTCTTAAGCGGTGCAAGTGGAAGGCCTTCTTCCACAATACCCGCCGCCACTTTTCCGCATCCCAGCTCTGTAATCAGCTGACAGGCACGATTAATAGCATCTACCGCGTTGGCAGGATCAAGCCCTTTCTCAAAATAACCTGATGCATCGGTCCGCAGCCCGATTCGCTTTGCACTCTTTCTGATATTGGGGCCGTTAAAAGTTGCCGCCTCGAACAGAACCGTTTTTACGTCATCAGTGATCATCGAATTCTCACCACCCATGATACCTGCTATCCCGATTTCCTTTTCTGCATCGCAGATCATCAGAACTTCAGAGTCCAGCTTTCTTTCCTGTCCGTCGAGCGTTGTGAACGTCTCTCCATCGGCTGCTCTCTTTACAATAATATGATGTCCTGCAACAGTATCCAGATTATACGCATGCATCGGCTGACCATACTCAAGCATGATATAGTTGGTAATATCGACCAGATTATTGATCGGCCTGATCCCGCAGGCAGCAAGTCTCCTCTGCATCCACTTTGGTGAAGGTGCAATTTTGATGTCTGTCACAACTCTTGCACAATATCTGCTGCAGAGATCCGTATCCTTCACTTCTACAGAAATATAATCGGATGTCTTTTCTGCATTCTCCGTAACCTGAACCTGCGGCAGATAGAAAGGCAAATTATAAGTTGCCGCAGCTTCCCTTGCAATTCCCAGTATACTGTAACAATCCACCCTGTTTGACGTAACTTCATATTCAAAAACTGTATCCCGCAGGCCAAGAACTTCTGCAGCATCCGCTCCAACCTGTACATCATTTTCAAAAATATACAGTCCATCCTCTGGCGCTTCCGGATAAAATTCCCTGCTGGAACCTAGCTCTTCAATCGAACACATCATCCCGTTACTGGGAATCCCTCTGAGTTTTCCTGCACTGATTTTAATTCCGTCCTGCGGCATAGCACTTCCATCATGTCCGCCTGCCACACGTCCCCCGTCAAGTACTACCGGAACCTTGTCTCCGGTCTTCATATTGCTGGCACCCGTAACGATCTGAACCATTTCTGTCCCGATGTTCACCTGACATATCACAAGTTTTTCTGCATCGGGGTGTGCTTCTATACTCTCAATCTGACCAACAACAATTTTTTCAAGATTTTTATCAAGCCTTGCATAGCTCTCTCCCTTTGTCCCTGAAAGAGTCATTGCATCAAAAAATTCCTGATCGTTACAATTTAGATCCGGAACATATGCCTTTATCCATGATAATGATGCGTTCATTTATTTTCCTCCGAAAAATTCTGAATTGATTATGATGTAATTCCGTTTTCAATTTCCGGAACACATTTATTTTTTTACTGACAACTCTTTAAAATTGTTTCAGAAAACGGATATCGTTCTCATATAACAAACGCATATCGTCAATTTCATATTTCAGAAGTGCGATTCTTTCCAGCCCAACTCCAAATGCAAAGCCTGTATATTCTTTAGGATCTATCCCGCTCATTTCAAGCACATGCGGATGTACCATACCACAGCCAAGAATTTCGATCCATCCTTCTCCTTTGCAGAATCTGCAACCCTTTCCGCCGCATTTAAAACAACTGACATCCATTTCCGCACTGGGTTCTGTAAACGGGAAATGATGCGGTCTGAATTTCACCTTTGTATCCGGTCCAAAAATCTGCTTTGAAAATTCTGCCAGTGTTCCCTTTAAATCTGCAAAAGTGATATTCTTATCTACTACAAGCCCCTCTACCTGATGGAATGATGGGGAATGTGTTGCGTCAACTTCATCTGCGCGAAATACTCTTCCCGGTGCAATCATTTTGATCGGAATCCGTCCTTTTTCCATTTCATGTACCTGTGTAGAAGACGTTTGTGTTCTAAGCAGCAGATCCGCATTGATATAAAAAGTATCCTGTTCATCCTTTGCCGGATGATCCGCCGGGATATTCAACGCTTCGAAATTGTAGTAGTCCTTTTCTACTTCAGGTCCTTCCACAACTTCATATCCCATCCCCACAAAAACACGTTCCACTTCTTCCAGTGCGATCGTATTGGGATGTCTGTGCCCTACTTTATTTTTCTTGGCAGGAAGCGTTACATCAATCACTTCCGCTTTCATTCTGGCTTCACGGATTGCCGACTCCATTATATTTTTGGATTCTTCCAGAACTTTCTCTATCTCCGCTCTGGTATCATTTACCATCTGTCCGACCTTTGGCCGGTCTTCCGGAGCAACATCCTTCATGCTCTTTAAGATTCCCGTCAGTTCACCTTTTTTTCCAAGAAAAGCAACTCTGATATCATTCAGTTTCTCCGAACTTTCTGTTTCTTTGATCTGTCTAAGCGCTTCATCCCTGATCTGATCCAGTTTTTCCTTCATCATATGACTTTCTCCTTTGTCATCCTAATACTGATACACTTCCAAAATTCAGCAAAACCTGTGCTAGCACGCAAAAGGTCTCGCTGCCACATGGCTCTGCCCTTACTTTGTCTGCATAAGCAGACACCACCTGCGGAATCTTCGATTCCTCGGTCGTGTTGCTCGCCATATGTCACCGCAACCTTTTGCCTGTGCTAGCACGCAAAAGGTCTCGCTGCCACATGGCTCTGCTTATGCACGCAAAAAGTCCCCTGCATCTGCAAAGATGCAAGGGACGAATTTACTCCGTGGTACCACCCTGATTCCTGTTTTATCACAGGCACTTAATACGCTTAACGTGCGTTCACGTTCCAGACTACCACAGACCTTATTCTATATCTGCTTCCTCTGAACTGCTCCGGTGCGAATTTTCAGATCTTATCTTTACCTCAGAAGGCTTCCAGCCGATGACCTTCTGTCTCTTTCCATTTCCATAGGAAAATAAGTCTTGTCCGTATGCCGGATTCATCCGGTATGTACGACACCTTCACTGCATTTTATGTTTAACATTTTAGTTTCGTCTGTTGTAAAAGTCAAGCCTGATTTTACTTTCCGCAACTGCATTCACAATCATCACTGCAATCACAGTCACAGTCATCACTGCATTCGTTATAATTCTTGATTCTGGTTTTTCTGGGACTGATCAGCATCCCGATAATGATTCCTGCAAGCATACAAATTGCAGCAACAAATGCCAGTTTCTTTCCATCAAATTCGTTTTCTTCCAGTGCATTCCAGTATTCCATCATTTTATCCATATGATTTCCTCATTTCTGCGCTGTTGTCCGGCGCACCACAACTTTGTCTCATTTAAAATAACACTTGTACCTTGCAACCCCGTTATCAAATTCATTCCCGGATGCAACAATATAATTATACACCAGCAGTGTTAATTGAACCACCCATATTTAGTGCTCTCTTCCGATTTTGCGGTCAATTTGTCTCCGGACACGATTATGATGATATTCTGTATACAGAACCTTTACAGCAGGATGAAAATAGCAATTGATATGCCCTCCAATCATCAGAATGTAAACGCAGCAGTACAACCAGAACATGGTAATAACAAGCGTTGCAAGACTTCCATAATAGGCACTGTAAGATTGCACATGTGTAACAAACAGAGAAAAGAAAAAAGAGAAAATTCCCCATGCAACTGCCGAAAACACAGCGCCGGGAAGCTGGTATAAAAACTTCTGTTTGATACTGGGAATATAGGTATAGATCAGTGCAAATAACAGAATTGCAAGTGCAATCACGATCAAAACCCTGCTGTGCAGCAGAATCAGCGTCAAAAAATGAAGTTTCGGAAAACTTGCATCCAGAAATCTCCTGAAAATACCGCCAAAAACAAGCAGCAGTAACATCATCACTACAAGAATCATCATCGCAACCGTATAAACAGAGGCAATAAAGCGAAGATAAAAATAATTTCTGTGTTCTTCCACTTCATAGATCGCATTCATTCCATTGATCAATGCCAGCATCCCCTTTGCGGCTGACCAAATCGTCACAATGATGGAAACCGACAAAATCCCGCCTGATTTCTCGTATGCTTCCTGAATTGTCTGCGTTACCATACCATCTGCAATATCGGGTGTTAATGCTGTAACTGCATTAATCAGATCGATCTCTCTCAAATGCGTGTATGGAAGAAGGGATGATAGCAGTATCAGAATCGGTATCAATGACAGGAAAAAGAAAAAAGCCGTACTGGCTGCAAATGCCCCAATATTTTTTCTGGACATTTTATCTGCAAAATCATATGCCAGTCTGATCAGCCCTTTCTTTATTTTCATATTTTCTCCCTGCAAAGATGAATATTTACTGCTTAAATCTGCAAAAGGAAGGTTGCGAGCGCGACCTTCCTTTTTGCACAAAATTATACGATGTACCCGATGATGCCGGTTCCTGCATTTTGACTCCTAGCTTATGCCAGGTGGGTTACCGCAGCTCTTATCTCTGTCTTCCTCTCCCATAGCTGGTCTGCACATGTGCAGGGCCGAAGGCGTGACATTAACAAAAGAAATTTAGGATTCCCGTTTAAAGTAAATGTAGGTTCAAAACACACAGGAGTTGCCGAGCACCCCAGGCGGAAACGTCACGA
>JAGOGF010000095.1 GCA_017996845.1 Butyrivibrio sp. | reverse complement strand
ACATTAAGTGATGATGTATATAGCTTATTTGTCAGAATAAAAAGTTTGGGATTTTGCGTACAACAATTTGTTGCATTACCATCAGATATTGAAATTGTACTATAGTATCCTTGATACTGATGGCCTCCACAGACCTCATCTTCCTCAATAATATTATTATTGCTATTCATCTGAACCCAATATTCATGAACGGAATAAACTATGTTATATCCACCCGGAGTTTTTACAGGCAAATTACTAAATGTATATTTCCATTGATCTGTATTCCCCTGCACGGCATCTTTTGTTGTCATAATGTATGGCTGTACAGTATTTCCATATATATCCACTGCATCTGTCTGTGCACCAGAGTATGTTTTAGCTTTCAGCTTTATCTCCAGTTGACTCCATCTTGTATCATACTTATTTGAAAAATCATCCCAATTTTTTTGAACCGTAACATATGTTGACGGTATAGGATTATTATTAAATATAACTTCAGGCACTTTGTTACATAATTTATTTTTATAATATTGAACTGATGCAATATAATATACAGTCGTTCTTGAACCAGTGTTTTGTTGAGTGGATTTTACAGTAACTTCCGCACAATAATTTGTAGCATCATAATAATAGCCTGCTTTTATAGCTGAATCCTGATCTTCTATAATACGATATTGATATTTTCCTTCTTTCGTGTATTCCATATTGTCAAATTGTATATTTGAAGCTTCATTTGTTGCTGTTTGAATTGTTGTCCAAAAACCATCCTTGTATTCTTGCAAATTGAATTTAAATTTTTCTGAAACAGAATCTGTTGCATCATTTCCATTAATCTCTTTTTTTGCAGATATCCTGATTGATGCGGGAACCGGAATTTTATCTTCTGTTGGCATATCTTGCCATACACAATGCCATTCCGAACCATTTTGGAATTTATCAAGAATGATCCATCCAGTTCCATTTCCTTTTAAATCCTGTAAAGTTGCTTGGGGAGCAATAAAGATTCCAAAAACAGCTGAACTAATGCTTACACTGGTTGCATGTGGCATATTAAAAATAAATGTCCTCGCATATTCATCTGCAGTAGCATTATCTTTTGCAGAAGAAACCTCAATATTTCCGGTATCAGTATTATAAACAACAAAGTTTTGCAAATAAACATCTGAGAGCGATATATTAAACACAATAGTCTGTTTACTTTTTTTTCTGATCTTTAATCTTCCTATCTGAATTCCAGCATTTCCTTTTGCAAAAAGCTTATCACCATTAATATAATAAGTTCCATCTTCTTCATTTGAAATATCAAGAACAGCATCTTGACCACCATCAAATGATTGATTTTCAATCCCATAGGAATTTTCACTATATAGTATATTGGACATCTCTTTTATATTCTTATATAGGTCATCAATATATGCATCTATTGCAGTTTCTTCAGTTATTACCTTTTTTCCGTTATTTACTGTGATATATTTATACGCATTTGGAGAACACCATACTGTACCCTTACTACATGTGTAATCTGCTGATGCATCACCAGCCAGCCATATGCCAGGATTATTATTTCCGGTATAGTTTCCAGCAGTAGCGCTATTAGATGAGGTAATCCTTTTAACAGCAAAATTGGAATCAATATCTCCCGTTGGTGAAAAGGTATTCGCAACAATTCCAAAATATTTTGCATTACCCAGAATATCTTCATATGTATATGATTTTCCAGGTTTTATTCCATTTACAATATTATTGTTACTGTCAACAAAACAAATTGTTGAAAAGCTGTTCAGATCAAATGTAGCTTCCTGTGTATCTGTAACTGTCACAGCAGCATCCTTAAGCACATCAACCGAAAGATCTTTTGCGGTCAGGTTACTTTCATCAATTACATCGTCAAAAGTAAAAGTACTTGCTGCATCACTTACTGCATTTTCTGCAACCGGTAAATGAATAATTGTAAGATCTTCTGCATTTTCAATATTCAGTCCATCCGAAAGCTGCTTTTTCTTAAATTGCACAGATACAGCCACAGATCCATCTGCCGGCTCTATCTTCTGATTATTACTAATGAATGAAATATCATATAATAATGTATTGTCTTCACTATAATTCATAACATCAATATCTGCCTGCTGTGCAATCTCATCTGCATGATTATTCAAAGCCTGCATATAAGCATCATAATTGAAGTCTTTACTTTCTTTTGTAACTGGAGTCACAATAAGCTCTGCATCATCCGGAATAGCATTTGCCTTCTGAAGTGTTGCAGTTACCTTTATGGAATCGTCTTCATATGCATATGAAGTCTTTTTTCTGTCTGCATATGTCATATGCAAAACTGTGTCTTCTGTAAACGGAGTCCATGCAGTTCCATCCGTTGTATAGTAATAATTATATTTTAGATTTTCTTCTTTATCAGCAGAATCTGTCAAAGATGAAATATCAGAATCAGAAGCATCACTCACAAAAGTTGCAGCCGTAGCCGTATTTTCTGCAACATAATCGGCAGATGCATCCGCTCCGGATTCATCCACATCAGAAAGTGCAACTCGTTTTATAGCTGTAATAACATTTTCATCTAACGTTGTTTTATCATATGTATATTTGACAACTTTCAGTAATCCAGTTTTTACCGTAATATCCGCATAGGGCGGATTCGCAGCATCATCCAGATGCAGGGTTCCATCACTTCCAAACTGTGGCAGATCGATCCCTGTATATTTCGCCGGATCAATTTCAGTCCCAAATTCATCAACCAGTGTCGCTTTCAGGGAAATTGCCTTCTGCTGCTCGTCTTTGGAAGCAGTATAAACAAACTTTACTGTTATATCTGCTGATACCGTAATATTCTGATCATCTGTTGTGGTGTAAAGATAAGAAAGCGCTTCACTGTCTGAAGAAGATGCCTCATCAGCTGCAGAACCTGCCTGTGCTTCATCTGATGATGTTATTTTGCGGATTGACTTTACTTCTTTTCCATCAATCAATGCTTTCTCATACTGATATCCATCTATTTCTGCAGGTGCCGCTGTCAGGTCGAGTTTATCATCAAACTGCAGATCGGAATCTTCTCTGATCGTCTGATCATCACTGTCTACATAGGAAGCTGTCAACTTTATTTCATTTTCATTGGTATTCTGCGCCTTGGTATTCTGCGTTGAAGCGCTTGCTGCACTGTCTGCGGCGGAATCTGTACCAGAAGATCCTGACGCAGCAGAAGACGCTTCTGAAGAAACCCCTGAAACTGATACAATTGCAATATTTCCAGCCTGCAGATCATTATCATTCTGTGTCTGTGTGTTTACATCAACCTGTTCAGCTGCTTCTGTATTCTGATCCTTATCAGCTGCTGGCTGTTCACTTTCCTGTACCGGGGTATCTTGCGTCTCATCACCTGCATCATCCTGCGGCAGAACCATGCCTATTGCAGACGCTGCAGTTTCAGAAACGGCTGTCGCCGGCTTGTTTAACAGGTAAAGCGTTGTAATTGCAACACAAACAGACAATACAGAAATTGCAATTCCCCATTTTCTGTATCGTTTACGTCTTGCTATGTAGTTTTCCGCACGACTTTCATCGTTTCGGCGCATGTGCACTCTCCCTCACAAAAAATAACACAATAGTTCTATTTAATTTCTCCAAAAGAGCTAAACGGATATACTCTGAATATGACTTTTCCAATCAGCTGTTCTCTGGAAACACAGCCAACGGTCGAAGAACGGCTGTCAATGGATACGCTTCTGTGGTCTCCCAATACAAAATACCTGTTCTCCGGTACCTGATACGGGAACTTAATATCCGTAGGAGTAAGACTCTTTTCTGTCAGATAAGGTTCCTTTAATGCCGCTCCGTTCACAGATACATTTCCGCTGTCATCTATATCAATCCAGTCTCCCGGCGAACCTACCACACGTTTTACAAGCACTCTGTTATTATAATAAAAAGCAATCAACTCCCCCGGTTCAAACTTCTCCGTGTTTTTGGCAATAACAATCTGACCGGATTCAAAAGTAGGTGTCATACTGTCACCTGTTATTCTCAAAACAGAAATGAAAAAACTGGAAATAAGAACCGCAGCTGCCGCAACAACGATCAATACAAAAATCGTATTACGAAAAGTTTTTCCATATTCTTTTTTACGATTTTCTCTCTGCAGTTCTGCTTTCAGATCTTCAACCGATGGTTTTCCGGTTTCTTTCTCAAAATCTTTTTTGTTGTCATCCATTTTTATCAATTATTCCCTGTTTTTGAACTTCGGTCTTTGTGATTGGAATGATCGTTGCCTTAGCAGACTGTTTGCCATTTGCAGCGGATTCTTCTTTTGCCTGTTCCAACATCTGTTCACAGGCCTTCATCGTCTTCGCTTCCAGTAGTTTGCATTTTCTGATTGTTTCCTGTTCCATGGCTTCAGAACGTGATCTTGCTTCATCCATCTCTTTATGAAAATCATCGATTTCATCCGCCGTTCTGCGTCTGATTTCAGCAATATACATATCAGCGGCTTCCTGCGCCGCTTTCATGACCCCGCATAACGAAACAGATGCCTCCGCCAGCGATCCTGTCTGGTCAATCAGATCCAGCTGTTCCTTAACCTTGGCCTGCGTCTGCGCTTTTTCATGCTCAAGCCGTGTTTTCAGTCCCTTCATATCCTGTTCAAAACGAGACTGGAGCTCCGTTTTCTGTTCTCCGAACTTTTTGCGCATTTCAGCCTTTTCAGCATTGAACTGCTGTAACAGATCCAATCGTTCCTGCGCCGTTTGTTCCAGAAGTTCACTTTTCTCTTTTTCATATTGCTCTTCAAGCTGCTTCTCATGTGCAGCGGCCTGTTCACTTTCTTCCGAGAATTTAATCATCATTTCCAGAAGTTCTGAGCGGCTGAGCTTTTTCAGATTAATATCTGCCATTGGCTTTTCTCACTTTATGCCGTTTTTTTTAAAATATGCGACCTGTATATAAAGACGGAAATAAAATCAGAAAAGGGTCAAAAAAAATAGAAAAATATTTTTTTTAAAAAAGTAATTAAAAATACAATTAAGTTGATGATCTTTTTTATGATATGATAAACAATATGTGAATATGTAAATATCTGAATATATGAATATGTAAATATCTGAATATATGAATATGTGATTTGTATCATGAATTTCACTATGCACATAGATATAAAGCATATTTCAATATACGATTCTGTTCAATCCATGATATGATAATCGTTCAAACATAAAAAATAATTCGTACCCTGAAAAGGAAACAGAACATGAATAGACTGACAGAACTGCACCTTCATATTGATGGTTCCCTGCGTCCAGCAACCGTCTGGGATCTGGCACACAGGCAAAATATTATTCTTGATGCGGAAAATCCGGATGCTTTGAAAAAAGAACTGACTGTTCCGGACAACTGTGCTGCTCTGACCCAGTATCTGGAACGATTCACGCTTCCGCTGCAGGTTATTCAACGGGCAGATGCAATTACACGCGTAACTTTTGAACTTGCAGAGGATCTTGCTGCAGAAAATATTACCTGTGCAGAACTGCGTTTTGCTCCCGGTTCCTGCACCCGGAAAGGCCTTACGCAGGCAGAAGCTGTTGAAGCTGCTGTTTACGGGGCTGAACAGGCCATGCTGAAATATCCGCAGCTTCATATTGGTCTGATTTTATGCTGCATGCGTGGCGAACCGGACATCTATGCCGCAAACATGGAAACGGTCAGACTTGCTGCAAAACACCTTGGAAAAACAGTATGTGGCATTGATCTTGCAGGCGCAGAAGCGCTGTATCCCACTTCCGATTATCAATCTCTTTTTCAAAAGGCATCCTTGCTGGGCATTCCATTTACCATTCATGCCGGTGAAGCTGCCGGTCCGGAAAGTATCCGGAAAGCAATTTCCTTTGGTGCTCACAGGATTGGACATGGCATACGTGCAGTGGAGGACCCTGCGCTTGTTGATTTGCTGGTCAGAAACAGCATCACCCTGGAGATCTGTCCCAAAAGTAACTTTGATACAAAATGTTTTCCTGATCCTCATGCATATCCGCTTCGCAAGCTTTTTGATGCCGGTGTACACGTAACGATTAACTCGGATAACCGCACGGTATCCGCTACCAGTCTCTGTAAAGAAATTTCCTATATACAGGAACAGTTCCATTTTACAGATACAGAAATACAAAAAATGCAGGAATATGCCAAAGAGGCTCTATTCCTGCACCTGTGAAAACTTTTTAACCGGCAGACACGGATGTCAGTCCATTAATCCATCCATCACATGAATCATCATAATTCCTTCTTCCAGACTGACTTTTTTTACACAGTCTGCGATAGCAGGAATCATAACGGATTCTTCATTATCCTTACGCTTCATTTCATAAACATCATTTGCACCTGTCTTTATTACATCCGTCAGAGTGCCAAGTTCATTGCCGTTTTCATCTGTTATTCTGAGCCCGACAAGATCTGCCGTAAAATATTCTCCCGGTGCAAGTTTGATTGCCTGATCCCTTGCTATCGTGAGTTCCTTGCCGCGAAAGCGCTCTACATCATTGATGGAATCCCATCCCTTGAATTTAACAATCACAAACTTCTTAAAAAACTTGACATGTTCAATTTCAAGTTCTTTCATTCCTTCCCGTCCGGTATCCAGTGTCACTTTTTTCAGCGTTTTGAAGCGTTCCGGTTCGTCCGTTGTAGGAAAAACATTTACTTCCCCGGCAAGTCCATGTGTCGATGCAATCACCCCTACCTGAAATCTATCTATCATTCGCTCTCCTTCTTTCTGCGTTTTCTTTTATCTAATTTAGGCGGATGTTCTGCAAGCCACTTTTCATACAGATCCGGTCTGCGCTGCCTTGTTCTCTCAATTGACTGTTCCAGTCTCCATTGATCAACTTTAGCATGATCTCCGGACAATAATATCTGCGGTACTTTCCTCTCCATCCATACTTCCGGTCTGGAATACTGCGGATATTCCAGCAGATTATCGTGAAATGATTCTGTTTCTGCAGAAACGTCATTGTTAAGTACTCCCGGAACAAGTCTTGCTATTGCATCAATCATAACCATCGCGGGGAGTTCTCCACCTGTCAGTATATAGTCCCCTATCGATACATAATCAGTCACGATTGTCTCAAGTACACGTTCATCAATTCCTTCATAATGCCCGCATAGGAAAATCAGATCCTCCTCTTTGGCAAATTCCTGCGCCATATTCTGCTGAAATACACTGCCCTGCGGAGTAACATAAATTACTCTTGTTTTATGTGAAACGCCATCCGCGTTTTTATTCTGTATTTTACTTTCAATTGCCTTCCAGCAATCATAGATCGGCTGTGCCTGCATCAGCATACCTGCGCCGCCCCCATAGGTATAATCATCTACCTTGCGATGCTTCAGATCATCCGTATAGTCTCTGATGTTCACCGTATCAATCGTAATCAGATTATTTTCGACTGCACGTCCAAGAATACTGGTTGTAAGCCCCTGTTCGACCATTTCGGGAAATAATGTCATAATATGAAAATTCATTCATTCTCCGTATTTCTGCTTTTGCATTTTTACTGTATAAAAAAGCCTGCAGACTGCTATCTGCGGGCTTTTCTTTTTGCTTTGTGGCATTCAGACAATTTCAACATCGACCTTGGTATTATCCTTTGTTGATGCTGCCTTAACGACAGAACGAATTGCCTTTGCAATACGTCCCTGCTTTCCGATAACCTTGCCCATATCAGAAGCTGCAACATGCAGTTCTATTGTAATATTGCGGCCATCTTCTCTCTCGGTTACCACAACTTCATCCGGATTATCGACAAGCGCTTTTGCAATTACTTCCACTAATTCTTTCATGTGTATGTGTCCACCTCCGGCAATCGGTTAATCGTAAATACCTGGTCGCAGATTATTTTACAATACCGGCCTGCTTGAAGATCTTGCTGACAACTTCTGTCGGCTGAGCTCCGTTTGAAAGCCATTTCTTAGCCAGTTCTGCATCAACCTTGCATGTGCTCGGTTCTGTATTCGGATCAAAGGTACCGATCTCTTCAATAAACTTTCCTGCTACAGGGAACTTGGAATCAGAAACAATAATTCTGTAGAAAGGAGCCTTCTTCTTACCAATTCTCTTTAATCTGATCTTTACTGCCATTTTAAATTTCCTCCGTTGAAAAATAAAGTTAATATTTTTATCTATATGAATACAGCATAAGCTGTGAACATATTTAAAAGAATTTATTACCGCCCATACCCATGGGTCCGCCCAGTTTTCCAAGTCCGCCATGCCCCTTCATCATCCCGGGCATTTGCTTCATCATCTTCTGCGCCTGTGTAAACTGTTTGATGAAACGGTTCACAACAGCAATATCATTTCCCGATCCGCTCGCTATACGAAGTTTGCGCTGCGGTGTCAGAAGTTTGGGATTCTTGCGTTCAGCAGGTGTCATACTTAAAACGATAGCTTCCATATGTGCAAGTTCTTTATCATCCGGCATCTGATCCGGATTCATCTTGCCCATTCCCGGAAGCATCCCCATAATGCTGGCGAAACCTCCCATTTTACGCATCTGTTTCATGCTTTCCAGATACATTTCAAAATCAAACTTCCCCTTTTTCATACGGGAAGTCATCTCTCGATCTTTTTCCTCATCTCTTTCCTGATTGGCTTCTACAGCCTTATCAATCAGACTGAGGACATCTCCCATGCCAAGGATTCTGCTGGCCATTCGATCCGGATAGAACTGCTCCAGATCTGAAAGTTTCTCACCCATTCCGACATACAAAATCGGTTTCCCGGTAACTGCTCTTGCAGAAAGTGCAGCACCGCCTCGTGTATCACCATCCATTTTTGATAAGATGATTCCGTCAATACCGACCTTATCGTTGAATTCGGACGCAACATCAACAGCTGCCTGACCGGTCATGGCATCCACTACGAGTACTGTCTGATGAACCGCAACTGCAGCTTTGATATCAACAAGTTCCTGCATCATGGATTCATCAATCTGCAGACGGCCTGCAGTATCTAATATAACAACATTCTGATTGTGCTTCTGCGCATAATCGATAGAAGCTTTTGCTATTTCAACCGGACTGACATCCGTTCCCATGGAAAAACAATCTACCAGAATCTTTCCTGCATTTACTTTTAACTGTTCTATTGCTGCAGGACGATAAATATCACAGGCAACCAAAAGTGGAAATTTCCCGCGCGTCTTAAGCTTTCCTGCAATTTTTGCAGCCGCCGTTGTTTTGCCGGCGCCCTGAAGACCGCACATCATAATTACAGTAATGGATTTTCCGGTTTGAAACTGCAGCTCCGTTGTCTCAGAGCCCATCAGATTCACAAGTTCTTCATTAACGATCTTGATTACCATCTGCCCGGGATTGAGTCCATTCAGAACATCCGCACCGACTGCACGTTCCTGTACGGAACCGATGAACTGTTTTACTACCTTGAAATTAACATCGGCTTCCAGCAAAGCCATTTTTACTTCTTTCAGCGCTGCCCTGACATCATCTTCTGACAGTCGGCCTTTGCCGCGAAGGTTTTTGAAAACATTCTGCAGTTTATCGGTAAGACTTTCAAATGCCATTAAGACAGTTCCTCCAAAATTATCTCTGAAATTTCTCTGACCTTTATCACAAGGTTATCTTTACTGATTTCTTCATCTGCCGCAGCGGCCAAAAGCTTTTGTACCGTTTTTCGAATATCAGCTGATTTTTCAACCATATGGAGCCGGCTTTCATACTCTTCCAGTGAGCGTGTACAGCGTTTGATCAAATCATGAACACCCTGTTTGCTGATACCCTGCTCCTCTGCAATTTCATTCAGAGACATATCATTGTATACGGCATCTTCATAGATTTTACGCTGATGATCTGTCAGAAGATCTCCATAGAAATCGTACAGCAGGCCCTGTTCTACGATCTTCTCCAGTTTTTCCATAATACCTGCTTTCAGAGTTTCTGATAATTT
>JAGOGF010000245.1 GCA_017996845.1 Butyrivibrio sp. | reverse complement strand
TTTTACCTGCACCTGCAAGCAGCAGTACCAGCATCCCCAGCATCAGAAAATGCATAACAGATTTTTTCAATCCTTTTTTCATTCTTTCATTCCCCTTCTGCTTCAGAACCTGACTATCCATTCCACCAGCAGCATAATTGCAGAAAAAGCCGCTGCAAACATCGCATAATATTTGATTGCCGCAGACCTGCTGACCGGAAGATTTCCTACCAGTTTCCCCGTCTGCCCGTTCATGGCAAAAAGATAATGCGCATCCTTCCATGTCGTAGTAAGAAGCCAGACGGGATAAAGCGCATACTTGGCAGCAACCTGCTCCGGCATAATCTGACTGCTCAGTGTTCTTACCGAATCATATCCGCTGACCGTACCACGTACCACATCCTCTGCCCCTTTCTGAATTCTTTCCAATGCACGTTCCTTTGCCGCCTGCTCGTCCACATCATACCTGTTCGCCAGAAATCCCGCCAGAAAACCGCCATCATACGGCTGCAGACCTTTCATCAAAAAAGGTTCTATGGATTCGGTCAGGTCATTGGGCATTTTCTCTGAACCATCGACCGGTACATGTGTAAATTCCATACTGCCCTTTCGCCGGATTTCATAAAAACTGGTATCTGTGTAATTGTAGTTACTGTCACTCCAGAATTTATGAGTCGTTCCCTCATAATTCACATCCACACTGACCTCAGTATCATAAAGCCAGAAAGGGATATATACGCCCTTTATTTCATCAATGTGATTTTCTGCAGAAAAAACTTTCGGTAAAAGTCTCTTGTTCTTTACAAAGGAACGATAAGCCTGTTTGGCATCTTCCTTACTCATTTGGAATGGTATTACATAATCCGGCACTCTTCCTTCTTCAAAAATTTCCTTAAAAACCACATGATTGCCGCAAAAAGGACAACTGGTTGCACCCGTCTGTTTATCTGCAACAATCTCTCCGCCGCAGGATTCACAGATATAAACCGATTTCTCCTGATCAAAACCTGCCTGATCCGCCTCTTTTTGCGATACCTTATTATCTTTTGCCTTCTCTGCAACTGCATGATACTCCGCAAGTGACATTACGGTATCACAATACAGGCATTTCAGTTTCTGCTCTTTTATATCAAATTCCATTGCCCCGCCGCATGCGGGACACTTATATTCCTGTGTTGCCATCCTTCACCTGTGCTTTCTTACTGTTTCGGCTTGCCGCAATTGGAGCAGAATTTACCGGTATTGTGCGTTCCGCAACTGCAGATCCAGTCTTGTGTCTGCGGTCTGGGTTTTCCACACTCAGAGCAGAACTTTCCGGTATTAATCGCTCCGCATTCACAGGTCCATGTTTCTGCCTGTGACACAGACATTTCCGGATTTACCGGTCCTGTCGCAGCGCCCTGATTCTGCTGTGATAAATTATTCTGCTGATTCTGCGCCATGTTATACAGCTGTTGTGCATTTACACCACCTGCATTACCAGCCATATTCATACCTGCAAATGCAAACATCGGACCGGTTGCTGTATTTTTAGCCGCATCCTGCATTGCCTGCGCCTGCGCAGCTGTAAGCGTTGCAGCTGCCATCGCCGGATTAGTCAGAACCGCATTTTTCTGAAGATTCTTAATCATTGCCTCATCTTCTTCTGAAGCGGTTACTGAGCTGACTCCAAATGTACTGATCACAATACCATATGTATTATTCCATTTTGCAGAAAGCACCTCATTTAATGCGTTTGCCATATCATCTGCATGCGCCGGAAGTGCACTGTACCGAATCCCCATCTCGGAAATTTTGGCAAGTGCAGGCTGCAGTGCTGTCAGAAGTTCTGTTTTCAGCTGCGAATCCAACTGTTCTCTTCTATATTCTGATTCAACGTTTCCGCATATGTTTTTATAAAAGAGAATCGGATCCTTGATCTGATAAGAATACTCTCCGTGACAACGAATGGAGATGTCCACATCCAATCCGATATTATGATCTACCACACGAAAAGGAACCGGATTGGGTGTTCCATACTTATTCCCGATAATATCCTTTGTATTAAAAAAATAGATGCGCTGATCTGTCCCGGTATCTCCTGCCAGTCCAAGTCTACGTCCAAACTGATCAAAACTATCCTGTATGGTTTTTCCGAGATCACCATAAAAAATGGACGGTTCCGTTGAATTCTCATACACAAACTTCCCGGGTTCTGCGCAGACTTCCACAATCTGTCCCTGGTCAACAATTATCATGCACTGCCCTTCATTAACTGCAATGATGGATCCGTTCGAAATCAGATTGGCACTGCCCTTTGTATTACTGTTTCTTTTGGCAGCTCTTTTTTCACCCTTTACTGCCAGAACCTCTGTATCAATGGAATCACAGTAAAAATATTCTCTCCATTCATCTGCGAGAACGCCTGCCGCAGCATCAAATCCAGCTTTTAATAATCCCATTTTCTTTCCCCTTTTCCAAATTTACGGTTGCTTTTTCGGTCTGTTCTCCGAAAAAAGTTTCATTGGTTCCATCATAACAAAACCACATCAGCCGGAACATACTGATTCCGGCAAAATAGCAGTATACAAAATGGCTTTTGTCACAAAATAATATGTCTGAAAAGCAATTTTGCAAAATTCCCTTTATCCTTTATATTTGAAAGTCTATACAGATGCGCGTTTTGGTATAAGGTCTTACTTTACTGTTTGCAACTGCCAGATGATCCGGATGCACAGCATATCCCTTAAGCGCTGCTGCATCTTCCAGTGTCACATCCAGCATAAGATCCGCGTTGGATGAATCCAGCGCAGATATCTGAACATGAATATCAACCAGGCCAGGGACTTTGCCTTTCAAATCTTCCAGTCCGGCTTTGATCTCTTTTTTTACCAGTTCCTTTTCCTGTGCAGAAAGTTCATCCTTAAGCTGCCATAAAATGATATGTTTTACCATAATCTTCCCTCCTGAAACCAAATAACATGTTGAAATTGCTTCTACACCTGAACGTTTTTGCCGAGGTTGCATCGCAACCTCGATTAGACTCAGGTGGTTCTCCACCTGAACGTTTTTGCCGAGGTTGCATCGCAACCTCGATTAGACTCAGGTGGTTCTCCACCTGAGTCTAATTGTACCATAATCTCAATA
>JAGOGF010000244.1 GCA_017996845.1 Butyrivibrio sp. | reverse complement strand
GTACATCATAAATGGCTTACCATTCAGACCGATTCTCTCCTGTCTGAAAATAATCGGGCCTTTACTGCTGCAGCGAACAGCAATTGTCGCCGCGACCATAACAGGTGAGAACAGGATAATCGCAAACAATGCACCGATTATATCCATCGCACGCTTTATCAACCGGTTAACTGTATTGGACAGCGGAACATACCGAATATTTATGACCGGAAGTCCCAATATATCTTCTGTATAAGGATTGCTTGGAAAAAGACTTGTATAATCAGGAATAAATTTTGTGTGTACACCTGATTTCTCACATGCGCTGACCAGTTCTTCCAATTTGTCATAATGATCCAGTGAAAGCGTAATTGTTATTTCATCATAGCTGTTTTGTAACAACATATCCTGAAGCTGATCAATCGTTCCGATTACACTGATTCCATGATAAGAAGTTCCAATCGGTACGCGGTTATCCAGGATCCCCCCTATTGCATACCCCCATTGCGGATTTGCATTGATTCGTGAAATATATCCCTCCGCGGATCTGGAATATCCAACCAGAAGCACATGTTTAAGATTGTAGCCTTTTTTTCTGAAATAACGCAGTATCTTGCGCAGGAAAATACGGGAAGAAGTGGTCAGAATAACATTCACCACAAAAAAGATAAAAATCATGGAACGTGAAAAATTTGTCTGTTTGATAATATACAAAATAACAATGAAACAAATCAGTCCAATCAGGTTCGCCTTGAATATACTGGAAATCTCATTACGGATACGGGTCGCTCTGCGTGGTGTATAAAGGCTCGTAAAGGAATACAGTACAAGATATCCCGGAACCAGAAAATAAAGTGCACGAAAATAGACTTCCATGGAGAGCGCGAACACCCCCGGCTTCTGGGAAGCGAATACTGATTCAAATTTCAAATACCAGGCAAGCATATAGGAAACTGCAACGATTATCCCATCCAGTAAAACATGCAGCCTGTTAAAATATTTCTGGTTATCCTTGATCATAATATACCTTAGTGTTTATTATCCGATTTAATTTTATTTATTTTATCTCATTCGTACATTTTATTCAACTTAACCTGTAATTCTGCGTATACAATTGACCCATAATTCTATCTGTAAGATACAATAACTGCCTAAATGGTTCATTTTGAATGGAACTTTTTTTTGCGGATTATGCAGGATTTTCTGCACTCCCTCATATAAACCCTTACGATATGCCGCTCCCAGATTTTTTTTTGAAAAGAATATATATTTTATAAGTATTCCCAGAATTAAAAATGGCAGGTTCAAAATCATCTGCAAAACAGTAAAATTTTTATATAAAAAATAGAGATTGTTGCCTGCGGTGAGGCGAACCTTGAATTCATTATGCCTCGAACCGCTGCTTGCACTCCCGGCGTGATAGACAACAGCATGCGGTTCATATATATTTCTGTATCCGTTGATACGTGCACGATATCCGATATCTGTATCTTCCAGATAACAAAAATGTACTTCATCAAAATAGCCGATTTCATCAAAATATTCTCTGCGATACATTGCTGCTCCGGCACAGGAAGAAGTAACATATGCTCTCTTGTTATAGCAGGTGCTGTCCCTGTCTTTCCCCGGTGTAAATGCCCAGCCAAGCGCACAGTATAAATCCCCGCAGTCGTCAATTCGGTCTTTTTCCTGCATGGAAAGCATTTTAGCCCCCGCCGAAAAAGCTTTTGGATGAATCCGCAGTGTATGCATCAGCTGTTCTGTCGCATGTTCATCCGCAATTGTGTCATTATTCAGCAAAAAAACATATTCTGTATCTGCAGCCCTTATTCCAACGTTAACAGCATTTGAAAATCCTGTATTCTGGCCCAGTTCTATTAATTTAAAGTGCAGTATCCGGCCATCTGGCAGAATCTGCCCTTCTTTGTATTTTTCTTTTAGAAAGGGAATACTCTTATCTTTCGACCCATTGTCCACAACAATGATCCGGGGAAGAAGGGTCTGTTTCAAAAGGCTGTGTATACAGGCATCCAGATAATCTATTCCATTGTAATTTGGGATAATTACTGTAACTGCGCCATATTCCATTTCTTTTTGTTCTTTCATGAAGCAGCCTCCTGTATCCAACCTAAATTCTTTTTGTAATTTCCGGATCCCATAAAATGCGATATCCCTTTTCTCTTACCGCACTGCAAAAAGCAGTGCTGCATCGCCTGATTGCCATCTCATCCCAGGAATCCGGAATCGACGGATTACTTTCCCCATCTGAAGTCTCCTGATACTGTAATCCGGTTATCTGCTGAAAAATTTCCTGCAGTTCGGGTCTTATACGCATACAGCGCAGATCAACTGCATCTGCATCCTGCTGCAAAACTGCACGGTGCTGAGCCCCACCGCTGAAGCCTTTGGGAAGTCCTTCATACAAAGCGCTTGCATCCTGCAGATATATTCCACCACATAACGTTCCTTTTCGATTTTCGAGCCTGCCGCCTATTATGCCAATATCTGTTCTTGCTGTAAAGACATCCGGCTGATAACTGACCCGGTAAAAACCTACATGTCCAAGTTCCGTTACATATGCACCGATTCCCTGTTCCTGCAGAAAGTTTTCCACTGCTTTCCGCCCGGCTTCATATGCATACCGTTTACTGGAGGGATTTGATGCAGTTGAACCGCTGTGGCATCTCCAATGGTATAGTACTTTGGGAATGTGGCAGATTGCAGCTTCATTTACCTGCGTCAAAGCAGCACCACAGGTACGCAGAATCACATCATAATCCTGCGCCCCATCATACTTCTTTCGAAAGCGGAGACTTTTGAGTACATCAGCGCGAAACATGGAAAAATGACAGATATAGTTATTGGAAAGCAGATAATCCAGATTAAAATCAGGTTTTCTGTTTGGCTCATAAAAACGTTTTTCTTCCCCGTCACATTTATCTTCATCCGAGTATACAAGATAAAGCGGACATTCACTCAGTTTCCTGCATTTTGACTGTTTCATTCTGACTAAAACCGTTTGTGCCATTTCATAAATTGCATCCGGTGTCAGAAAATCATCATGATCAAGCAAACAGATATAATCTCCTGTAGCCAGTTCTATTGCGGCATTGGTGTTCTCCGAAATACCTCCG
>JAGOGF010000243.1 GCA_017996845.1 Butyrivibrio sp. | reverse complement strand
CTGTTGCAGTCAGGCAGCACATCATTGTTTGATCATCATCTTCAAAAGCAGCATACTTTTCCTGATAGCGTATTTCGGGATCCCGCCTCTCTTCATATGCCGTTTCAAATGCGACAGAAAAAAGTTCTTCTGTACGCTTTACTTCACCGGGATAAATTTTACGTATGATCATATCATGCCTTTCTCCCCAAAAAGCGGGTTCTGCATGACATTTCATCACGCAGGGCCCGCTTGCGGAAATCAATTATATATCTGTACTTGTTTACTTACCCTTTGCTGCCATAAAAATATCCAATTGTGTATTTGCATCTTTGATTATATCATTAATACCATTTTCTTCCAATTTCTTCTGAAATTCAGGAAGCTTTTCATCCGGATCCACAGTTCCTGTGCAGAGCGGCAGCATATATTCCGCTACTACATTGGCAACTGCCCCCATCTGTGTTTCCATATTGGATCCGTCATACGCATAGCCCAGAATCGGAATCTGCTTTGCTTCTCCGTAATAGCTCTTGAAACCATTCCAGAAATCTGCCCCCTGTGCTGCAGTAGGTGTCAGAATGGTTACATTTCCCATGCCGTTTGTCCATGGCTGATAATCACTTCTTTTATCCGTAAATTCAACCAGTTTGTCACTGTTCAGATTGTAATGAACCCCTTCCACGCCATAGTTAAGCAGTGTCATAAGATACGGATCTGTGTTCAGCAGGTTCAGGAACATCATCGCACGTTCCGGATTCTTGGAAGCTGTGGATATCGCCATCATGGCTCCCTGCGAAGAAGTCGTATCTACATAGGGATCTGTGCAGGGAACCATCGCAACATCAATTCCACGTTCCTGAGAAGCCTGCATTTCATATCCAAGGGAATAAGACTGTGTTCCGATCAGATAATCACCTGTCAGCTGTTTGCTGCTTCTGGTATCATTTGCCTGGTTTGCATTTCCAAGAGAAGGATCAATGTAACCTGCCTGATAATATGCACGTGTCTGCTTTACAAACTTTTTGAACTCATCCGTCGAAAACTTATTCAAAATCTTATTGCCGTAAGTACTTGGCTGTGTCAGATCTGCCGGATTTACATAATATGACATGAAGTTTCCGGTAGCACTGTCTCCCGTTACAATAATGGAATTATCTACCATTCTTTCCAGAACTGCGCCCTCTACCAGAAGCGGATAGAAATCTTTTCCGTATTTTTCTTTTGCTTTTTTCAGAATGTCTCCAAATGTGTAATAATCCGCATTTTTAATGTCATCCAGTGTATAACCCAGTTCTTTCAGCTTTGTCACATTGATATCCCAGCAGTTTTGTGTTGCAATATCCTTGTAGCCCGGTACTGCATACACACCAAACCCATCGGAGCCATTGATAGATGCCCCGTTGATCAATACCTGCGGCAATGTTTTCCAAAGCTCCGGCGCATATTTCTCAATCATGTTATTATTGGGATCATCCAGCCGTACCCAATACCCGTCTCTGGCAAACTTGTTATATTCATCTGCACTCCAGGAAGATGTGAAGTAGATATCCACATCATCTCCACCCTGCAAAGATAACACGGAATTCGTATCAAAATCACCCCAGGTTCCCCATACCGGTTCCAGTGTCACATTCAGTTTTTCTTTCAGATATGCATTTGCCGCATCCAGTACCTGACTGTCATCCGTCACATTGCTGCCGTCAAAATACATTTTGAGTGTAACAGGTTCCAGCTGACTCACATCAACAGCTGCCTGATCCGTCGCTGCTGCCTTGCTTTCCGCGGTCTGCGCTGCTGCAGTATCAGCAGAAGATGAACTGCTCCCCACATTGCTGCCGCTGTTTCCGCATGCCGTCATGGATAACAGCATGGATGCTGCCAGAACACACGATAATACCTTCTTTTTCATGTAAAACCCTCCTTAAAATATTGTTTATATAGTCGGCACTATGCCGTAACTATCTGTCCGGATGTTCAGCCCTTAACAGAGCCGATTGTCAGTCCCGAAATGATATACCGCTGGAAAAAAGGATATGCACACGCAATTGGTACAACAATCAGTACAACCAGTGCCATGCGAAGCGAATCGGCCGGAAGAGAACTCATGATGTTAGCCGCTTCTGCGCCGATCATGGAACTGTTTTTCACAAGGAAATCCACCTTGGTTTGCATCTGCATCAGCAGATACTGCAAGGGAATGTAAGCTGCATCCTTGACATACAGCATGGGAATAAACCACTCATTCCAGTATGCAAGTGCCGTTAATAATCCGACTGTTGCAATTCCCGGTTTGGAAATCGGAATGATAATCCGAAAAAGTGTGCTGTACTCCCCACTTCCGTCAATTGCAGCTGCATCAATCAGTTCTGCCGGAACAGAACTCTGGAAAAAAGTCCGCATTACGATCAGATTAAACGGATTTAACAACATCGGAACGATAATTGCCGCATAACTGTCCGATAATCCCAGTACGGTCTTACATACCACATAAGTCGGTGCAAGTCCGCCTCCGAACAGCATGGTAAAAAAGCAGAAAAAAGTAAAAAAGCCGCGATATTTGAAGTCTTTCCGATAAAGTGCATAGGCATACATGATTGTAATCAGCATACTCAGCACGGTACCAACAACAGTAATGAAAAAGCTGTTAAAATAGGACCGCCAGAGCTGATCTCCAAGTCTGACCACATAACGGTACGCTTCCAGTGACCATGATACAGGTGTAAAGGAATAGCCGATCATACGAATACTGTCTTTTGATGAAAGGGAAATAATAACAACAAATACAAATGGAACAATACATGCCAGACAAAAAATGAGCATTATGACATGGAACAGTATTTCAACAGGAACACTGACCGCATTTATTTTTCTTTTCTTTTTTATTTTCATTTCACGGATCCTTTCTTTTTTCAGCCTTTTTTCAGAACAAACTGCTGTCTTCATCAATTTTGCTCACAATCCGGTTGGCCGCCATGATGAAAACAAATCCGACCAGGTTCTGTAAAAGCCCACCTGCAGTGCTCATTCCGATATTACTGGTTGCCGTCATGACACGATAAATATAGGTATCAATTACCTGCGTTGCAGAAAACAGGGAACCGGAATTCATTGGTACGGTATAAAACAACCCAAAATCAGAAT
>JAGOGF010000242.1 GCA_017996845.1 Butyrivibrio sp. | reverse complement strand
AACAGGCTGATCATAGATAACATTCATATACATATAGGCATTTCCGGATATCAAAATACCCATAAAGAGTTCAATCAGAAACAGAATGACGCGGTAGAAAATGATGCTGATCAGACTGTCCGGATTTACCTCCATCAAAGCAAAAGAAGATAGAAAAAGCGTAGTTGCAAGAAGTATGAGCGCGGCACCGATCGTGGTACCATATTTTCCGAGCAGTTGTTTTTTTGCGGTCGCCTTAATTTCAGCGGTTGTCTTGTATTGTTTCATATCGACCCTGTCTTCCTCATACTGCCAGATCAATATTCGCACCGCGATATTTGTTGGCGGCATCGGAAGATTTCATATTGGTCTGATAAGGATTGCTTTCATTATAGTATTTGATCTGTGTGGTTGTTGTGCCGCCGGAAACATAAGTGCGTCCACATTCCGGGCAGACAGCAGTATGGAGCTGAACCGAGCATTGCAGAACCTTACCGTTGTTTTGCTCGGCTTTATTATATGCATTGGATACGTGTTCCTGTTCGTGTCCCCTTACTACGGCTGCTGCAGATTGCGGATCGATATGCGCTGCTGATTTGAAGGAGACCATTTCATCAGAACCATCCTGATACTTGCGATGTTTACAAGTCTCACATTCGGCAGGAGAAGATTTTTTGCCGGGTTGTTTGACTGCTGACTGACCTGGATTCACGATGGCAGAATCCTGATCACCGGAAGAACTGCCATACGGTGTTACACCATATCCGGTTGCAGTTCCTGTAGAAATACCGCTTACAGAACCCATAATGTCCTCCTCCTTTCTGAAGAACATTGTAAAAAAATGAGAATTTGTGATTCTCTATATCAGACACTGCTTCCCAGCTTGATGCCATAATCACTTTCAATCTGTTTGAGCATATCATCAAAGCTGATACCATTCATTTCTTCCGATATGGTATTCAGCTGTTTGCGAAGTGACGGATCTGTCATAACAGTATGGAAACTGGAGATCAAAACGGAGTAACCTGCTACAATTCCGATCACTGCAAACGCAATGGCTTTTTTGGCCTGTGGAAGCATTTTTTTATTATTTCCTTTTGACAGAACAGCCATCATGATCGATACACCTGCCAGAATAAGGCCAAGACCGCCGGACATACACAGTACTACAGAAGATATAGCCAGACCGATCGCAAGCACAGCCAGATTATATCCGGGATCCATTGGATTTGGGGTGCGCTGTGGTGGCTCTTCCCTGTTTTGGTTACCATATTCATTTTCCCAGGGATTTTTCCCGTTTCTGTTTTCGTCCATATGCAGGCCTCGTTTTCTATTTTTGTATCCAATACAAGCAATATATACTTTTCTACATTAAAGATTAGCATAGAAAAGTTTTTTTTTCAACAGGTGCATGATCCGGTGACTTGTCAAAAACAGCAGGTAATGTCTATAATAAGACAGCATCAAACAGCAACATAATTAATAGATAAGCAGGAGAATTTCATGGATATTATTTTAAAACTGAAAGAAGAACTCGGCGTTGAAAAATGGCAGGTTGAGGCAGCTGTAAAGCTGATTGATGAAGGAAACACCATTCCCTTTATTTCCAGATACCGGAAGGAAGTGACGGGATCATTAAATGATGAGGTCCTCAGAAATCTGGATGAACGTCTGAAATATCTGCGTGGGCTGGAAGAAAAGAAACAACAGGTCTTGAGCAGCATAGAGGAACAGGGCAAACTGACGCAGGAGCTCAGAGAAAAGATCACCGTTGCAGAAACGATGGTAGCAGTGGATGATCTTTACAGACCTTACAGACAGAAACGCAAGACCAGGGCAAGCGTTGCACGTGAAAAGGGCCTGGAAGGACTGGCACAGATCATTCTGGAACAGGAAACGAGGAGACCGCTTGCAGAAGAGGCAGCTGCCTATGTTCATCTAGATGAGGACAAAGATAAGGCAGTAAAAGATGCCACTGAAGCGCTGCAGGGGGCAAAGGATATCATTGCGGAAGAAATTTCCGACAATGCGGATTACCGCAAATATATTCGTGAGGAAACGTTTGAACAGGGGATAATGACCAGCACTGCCAAGGATGACAAGGCAGAAAGCGTTTATGAAATGTATTATGCTTATGAAGAACCGGTAAAAAAAGTTCTCGGTCACCGGATACTGGCACTCAACCGCGGAGAAGCAGAAAAATTTCTGAATGTGAAGATCACGGCACCGGAAGAGCAGATTCTAATGTTCCTGAATAAAAAACTGCTAAAAAATGACAATCCTGTCACGGAACCTGTTATCAGAGAGATCACAAAAGATGCATATGAAAGATTGATCGCACCTGCTATTGAAAGAGATATTCGTAATGAACTGACAGAGAAGGCAGAGAGCAGTGCCATAACAGTATTTGGCAAGAATCTGGAACAGCTTCTGATGCAGCCTCCGATCAGCGGGAAAACTGTTTTGGGATGGGATCCGGCCTTTCGCACAGGCTGCAAGCTTGCAGTGGTAGACCCCACAGGAAAGGTCCTTGATACGAAGGTTATTTTCCCGACAGCACCGCAGAATAAGGTTGAAGAAGCAAAGACAGAACTGAAAAAGCTGATCAAAACATATAACGTGGATCTGATTTCTGTCGGAAACGGCACAGCATCCAGAGAATCCGAGCAGGTGATCGTCGATCTGATCAAAGAAGTGGACAGACCGATTCAATATGTCATTGTAAATGAGGCAGGTGCATCCGTATATTCTGCAAGTAAACTGGCAACCGAAGAATTTCCGCAGTTCGATGTCGGACAAAGAAGTGCGGCGTCTATTGCAAGGCGTTTGCAGGATCCGCTGGCAGAGCTGGTCAAGATCGATCCGCAATCAATCGGGGTAGGGCAGTACCAGCATGATATGAACCAGAAAAAGCTCGGAGAGGCGCTTGGTGGTGTTGTAGAAGACTGTGTGAACAAGGTCGGAGTTGATCTGAATACAGCTTCTGCACCACTTTTGGAATACATTTCAGGAATCAGTAAGGTCATTGCCAGAAATATTGTAGATTACCGGGAACAGAACGGAAGATTTCAGGGCAGAAATCAGCTTCTGAAAGTGCCAAAGCTTGGTCCGAAGGCCTATGAGCAGTGTGCCGGATTCCTGCGTA
>JAGOGF010000241.1 GCA_017996845.1 Butyrivibrio sp. | reverse complement strand
TGTCGCAATGGCATTCATGCATGGCGCACAGGACGGACAGAAGTTTATGAGTGTTTTTCTGTTGGGAATAGCTCTTTCAAGTGGAAAAGGAGATGCATCTAATTTTATTGTTCCTTTATGGTTGATGATTTTATGTTCTGTTGTAATGGGACTTGGCACTTCCATCGGTGGTTACCGTATTATCAAATCTGTCGGAATGGATATGGTCAAGTTAGATACGTATCAGGGTTTTTCGGCGGATGTAGCGGCTGCCGCATGCCTGTTGTTTTCTTCGGTAACAGGTGTTCCGGTCAGCACAACCCATACCAAAACAACCGCAATCATGGGTGTCGGAGCAGCAAAGAGGCTGTCAGCTGTCAATTGGGGTGTAGTTAAGGAAATGGTACTGACGTGGGTACTGACATTCCCGGGATGTGGCCTTTTGGGATATCTTATGGCAAAACTGTTTATGATTGTTTTCTAATGATTTTTTCAGGATGATAAGGAGATGAAGAAAATGGGAAAAAAGAAGCATTATAATTATTTTAAAGGTTATTCGGAATGTACAGATTGTGCAATATGGGCAGCAAAAGCACTGGATAAGGTTATAAGTGATTATACGCTTGAAAATGCACAGGCCAGCATGAATGAAATTCATGGAATTGAGCATGAATCTGATAACGTAAAGCATAATATGATTGAAAATCTTGCAGCAGAATTTTTACCCCCGATTGAAAGACATGATATTTCAAGTCTTATGAATGAGCTTGATAATGTAGTAGACGGAATTGATGAAGTAATGATGATTTTGTGCATGTACCATGTGGAAAAAAATCGGGAAGATGTTCCGGATTTCACCAAACTGCTTATCCGTTGCTGCGAAGGGCTCAGTGAACTGGTGCATGAATTTGAGAACTTTAAGAAATCAAAGTCCATAAAGGAAAAGATCATTAAAGTCAACAGTCTGGAAGCAGAAGGAGACGCACTGTATTTTCAGGCAATCAGTACTTTGTTTGACGGTGAAAAGGATCCGGTTCAGATCATGATCTGGAAAGAAATATACAATCGTTTTGAGGAATGCTTTGATGCATGTGAAAATGCAGCAGATATGATTGAAGATATTATTTTGTCTAACAGCTGATTAAAACTTCTGGTTTTGCAATATTTATGAAAACTATTGCGTGTGATAAGGGCTTATAGTTAATAACAGGTAGATTGATTATATGAGCCCGAGGCTGAGGAGACAAACATGGAGATTGAACTTTATCACACGCAGACAGATCATACCATTACCATATACTGGGAAAAAACGGCAGAAATGCCAGCATGCAGTACATACGAGATTTATTGTAATGGCAGGCTGGAAAAAAAGGTAACCAAAACACACTATACTTTTCAAAATCTGAAACCGGAAACCAGATATGAAATAACTGTGAAGGTAGAGGAACAAGATGCTGCAGGAAGGGTACTCACTTCCTGCAGCATCTTTACGAATAAAAAAAGAAAGTATACAGATATTACAAAAGCACCATACTTTGCGGTCCCGGATGGAAAAACCATGAATACCAAAGTTCTGCAAATGGCAATCGATCAGTGCAGGGATGGTGAAACAATCTATTTTCCAAAAGGAACTTACTTAAGCGGGGCACTTAGTCTGCACAGTAATATGAACATATATCTGGAAAAAGGAGCTGTTTTACAGGGGACAGCAGATCCGGCGGACTATCTTCCCAAGACATGGAGTCGCTTTGAAGGAACCCAGATGTATTGTTACCGGCCATTTTTGGGGATTGGACAATTGGATCAAAATGCAGGATACACAACCTGCAATATTGTGATAGAAGGACAGGGAACCATAGCAAGTGGGGGACAGAAGCTGGGACTTGCGATCATTGACGCTGAGACACGGGAACTGCATGATTATCTGGAAGAACTGGGGGATAGAATCAAAGAATGTGAAACAGCGCATACTATTCCGGGCAGAGTAAGACCAAGATTGATCCAGATTTGCAATGCGCAGAATATTGTAATTGCTGGACTGACACTTAAGGATGGTGCCTGTTGGACTGTTCATATGATTTATTCTGATCATATTCTTACACATGATTGTTGTTTTGAAACAAAGGGTGTTTGGAATGGAGATGGATGGGATCCGGATTCTTCAACAAACTGTACACTTTTTGGATGTGAATTTTATACAGAAGATGATGCAGTTGCAATCAAATCCGGAAAAAATCCGGAAGGAAATATTATCGGAAAACCCTGTGCGCACATTCGGATTTTTGATTGCTACGCCCGAATGTGTCACGGTATTGCAATTGGAAGTGAGATGTCAGGCGGGGTAGAAGATGTAAAAATATGGGATTGTGACCTGACGTGTTCACAATATGGAATAGAAATTAAAGGAACTTCAAAAAGGGGTGCTTATGTCAGAAATATTTCTGCAATTGACTGCACCGTTCCAAGAATTCTGATTCATAGTGTTTCATATAATGATGACGGTGTCGGTTCAAATGAGATTCCGGTTTTTGAAAAATGCAGGTTCGACAGAATTCATATTACAGGAAGATGTTCAGATGAAAAAGACGGGTGGTATGAGAGTAATGCGATAGATCTTTGTGGATTTGATGAACCCGGACATGAACTGAAGGAAATTTCTTTTCACAATATTACGATCGGGATGCCGGATCAGAAAAGTGTTCCCGGGATATCACTTCATAAATGCAAAAGGATCACAATAGAAAATGTCATCTGCAGATAAAAAAGAATTGATTGAGCAAGCATAAAATAAGTGTTAACATTAAAGTGAGGTGGATTATCCCCTCACTTTTTGAGCGTTTTTGAAGGAAAAAGCAGATTATATAGATAAAGATAGTTTTTCACGAGGTATATATGAAGAAGATTTCAAAAATTGTGCTACGATTAATAGCAATGTTTTTGGTAATGGCGGTCGTTTCATCCGGAAGTATTACAACCTGTGCAGCATCAAAGGGAAGTTTTCCATATAATCTTGCACAGGGAAGTTTCACGATTACAAATGATCCAGATGATGCAAATGTTCACTATAAGCTTTACAGTACAGGGTTGCAGGTAACCTGTTATGATTATGGCGTTTTGACCAGTATAAATGCATCAACAGGGCAGGCAATATT
>JAGOGF010000240.1 GCA_017996845.1 Butyrivibrio sp. | reverse complement strand
GCTTATAGTTACGCAGGCACATCAGCATGAGCATAATGGTAAAATCAGCTACGCCATTTGGGGAATATCTGACATTACAGACACGCAGTCCGATTTTTCTGGCGTACTCGATATCGATATGGTCATATCCGATCGTGCGTGTGGACAGATATTTTACGCCCAGAGACTTCCAGTTATCCATAAGGTCTGATCCGATATAGGTCTGACCCAGTACGGAAACACCTTCACAACCGCTGACAATTTCCAGATTATCATCAGAAGGATCTTCTTCTGAAACAACCAGTTCAACAGATAGTTCTTTCTCCCAGAAACGAAAATATTTCTTTTCATCGTCCCTTAAGTTATATACACAGATCTTCATGAGAAAACCTTCTTTCCAAGTCTATGATACAGCAAAATCAGTTTTTGTTTTTTTATTCAGTGAAGCAGATCAGACTGAGATTGTACCTATCATAGAAAGGATGGAAAAAAGTGTCAAACACATGCTTTAAAACGTCATAGCGATAAATTGCACTTAAAAAATCATTCATCAAGTGTAGTGCGTGTCGGGTGATTGATTGCATCTTCAGCAAAAGTATCTGAAAGAGAACCTGGTACAGCGGCATTCATAGAATTCTTTTTGGCAGCAGCTTTTTTATTTCTGTGATTACGATATAGATATTGCAGAAAGGATATCCCGCCCAAAAGATAAGAAAAAACCACATCACTGATCACACTGGAGCGCAGATCGGAATATTCAGGATCTGTCAGAAAAGAAGGAACAGCATTAACGGCATCGAAAAAAGTAATATCATAATCTAAACGGTATGCATCATAGACTTCATAGGCAATACAAAGATATTCTGCAAGCGCAAGCGCAAGCAGGGTTATGACCAGTGAAATAATCATGCCTTTCGAAGTTTCTTTTCTACCGGAAAAGAGCTGATATCCGAATGCAGCCAGTACGTAGGTAGCGATACCGCAGATAGCTGCAATATAGCCCAGCTGATAAACGAGAAAATAGAGCAGGCATCCGCCCAATGAAAAAATGCAGGCACCAACGATTCCGCCCAATACATTTTCGCTCCTGGTTTCTAAAAAATTTTGATTTGATGAATTCATAAATCCTCCTTAAGAAAGTACTGTAAAGTTACAAAACATGCTTATTATAGACAAATATCGAAGCCTGCACAAGAAAATAGTATAAATTATATAACTATTTGAAAAAATTTAGTCAGCCAGTTGCCTATATTATGAGTGCAAATGTGACACAGTCACAGAAATGTATACGCCAGATTGATATAATTTTTTCATCAGAAATATGCATTTTTAAATGTACAGGGATTTGCATATGCACAGAAAATGAGGGATTTTTCTGTATATATGCGAAGTTTATGTGAAAACAGTATATATATAAGATCAGAAAAGGAGAGTGGAATGTCTGAGAAAACATTGATCATCGGCGGGGTGGCAGGAGGAGCAACAACTGCAGCCAGACTGCGCAGAAGAAATGAAGAAATGCAGATTATCATATTTGAAAGGGGAGCGTACATTTCTTACGCAAACTGTGGACTGCCATATTATGTCGGAGGTGCGATTGCCAGCAGGGACGCACTTTTGCTCCAGACACCGCAGATGATGAAGAGCAGATTCAATATTGATGTGCGCGTTCAAAGTGAAGTGACAAGAATTCTGCCGCAGGAAAAAAAGATTGAAGTTCATAATCTGCAGACAGGAGAGACTTATCAGGAAAGTTATGATCATCTTGTGATTGCGACAGGATCCTCACCAATCAAACCCGGAATTCCGGGGATTAAAGCAGAAAATATATTCACCGTTTGGACCGTTCCGGATACGGATCAGATCAAACAGTATATTGCAGATAATCATCCGAAAAGCGCAGCCGTTATCGGTGGCGGCTTTATTGGACTGGAAATGGCTGAAAATCTGCATGATGCAGGGCTTTCTGTGTCAATAATCGAGATGCAGACACAGGTTATGGCACCACTTGATCCGGAAATGGCTGATCTGCTGCATGAAAACCTGAATATGAATCAGGTGGATCTGATTCTGGGAGATGGGGTTAAAGAATTCCACAATGTGGAAAACAAGACGCAGATTGAGTTGACCAGTGGAAAAAAGGTCGATGCAGATCTGGTGGTTCTTGCAATCGGAGTAAAACCAAACAGTGAGCTTGCAAAAGAATGCGGCATAGCACTGAATCAAAAAGGCGGAATTGCTGTAGATGAATATCTGCAGACCTCTGTTCCGGGAATATATGCAGTAGGAGATGTAATAGAGGTTGATCACTATACCACAAGGCAGAAGACAATGATTCCGCTTGCGGGACCTGCCAATAAGCAGGCGCGTATTCTGGCGGACAATTTGAGCGGTGATCATAAGAAATATACAGGGAGTCTTGGAACAGCAATTGCCAAAGTATTTGATTTAAATGCAGCGTCAGTGGGCTTAAATGAAAAGCAGCTGAAGGCAATGGGAAAAGTAAAAGGAACAGATTATGAGACGATTCTGATCAATCAGAAGTCACATGCAGGATATTACCCGGGAGCAACCCCCATTACACTGAAACTGATTTTTACTGGGCAGGGAGATATTCTGGGTGCACAGATTGTGGGGCAGGATGGCGTAGACAAGCGGATTGATACCATTGCGTCTACCATGCATCTGCATGGAAAGACAGCGGATCTGGCGGAACTGGAACTTGCCTATGCACCACCGTTCTCATCAGCAAAAGATCCTGTCAATATGCTGGGATTTGTTGCAGAAAACGTGATCGGAGGTCTGGTGCATTTCATCAGCTGCAGTGAGCTGGATGCGCTGCGCGCAGATCAGACAAAGCAGAATACGTATACCATTTTGGATGTTACGGAAGAAATTGAGCGTATGGTATACCAGATCCCGGATTCTTACCATATTCCGCTCGGGAAACTGAGAGAACGGATGGAAGAACTTGACAGAAACAAGGTCATCATTCCCTATTGTGCGATTGGCGTTCGTTCCTACAATGCGGCAAGAATTCTGATGCAGAGCGGATTTGAACACGTGCTGGTACTGGAAGGCGGGACATCCTTCTATAAAAGTGTACATTATGATCATAAACATAAGCCGGCAGCGAAGAAAGTGCAGGAAGAACCTGG
>JAGOGF010000239.1 GCA_017996845.1 Butyrivibrio sp. | reverse complement strand
ACCGCGATCTGTCCAAGCGTTGCACTGTCAAGACCTTTGAGCTGGACTGCTATTACTGCCAGATCCATGTCAGAATCCGTACCCTTGATATCTGCACCAGCTTTTGTCCCATCAATAAACTGAACTTTCAGAGAATCCGCACCCTCTACCACATGATTATTTGTCACAATCAAAAGCTCTGTATCACTTTTCCCGATTATGATCCCGGATCCGGAAGCTGTTGCTTCTTCCTCAGACACCTGTCCGAAAATTGACTGCACCGATTCCTTGTAATTATTATCAATTGCAACAATTGCAGGCATTACATTTTTAACCACCTGCGTCACATCTGTCACAACTGTAGAATCACCTGAGCCTGTAGTTGTCTTCAGCTGTTCTTCCTGCGTAGAAGCTGCTACCGCTGAATTTGCTGTTTCTGCTCCGGCAGAAGCAACTTCCTTGGTTGTCGAAATCTCTGTGCTTGCGGAACCCTGTCCAGCTGTTCTTTGTACTGCCCAGATTCCAAATCCGCAGCAAACTCCGAAGATCAGTCCAAAAGCAATACATAGTGCGATTTTTCTTCCAATCCCACCTTTGCCCTTTTTCTTTCCGCCATTATTATCCGGATTATTGTATGGCATTCCCTGATAACTGTTGCTGTACTGATAACTGCCATATGCGGTACCGTTCTCTGTGCCATAAGAAGCACTACCGGAAGCCGCATTTCCATTTTTATAATCATAATCTCCATAACTGCCGGCACTGCCACCTGTTCCAAAATTGTAACTGCTGTAGGAACTGCTGCCATAGGAAGTTCCCGCTACCGCCGATCCCTGGTTTTCACCCGTTGCTGCAGCCTTCTGGTCATCCATGACCGTATGTCCTGTCATATCTGAACCCACATTATTCTGTGATGTATGATCATTTCCGTTGCTGTCCGAATAATTTGTCTGACTGTTTTGATTATCTGTACCCTGATTGTCTTCGTACATAATCAAATACCCCTTTCTAGTTTAATAACATCAGTATAATAGGGATTTGTGACGAAAATGTGTTTTTAATCCAGCAAAAAAAATACCTTTTTCCCCATACTGAAATGGAAATCTTTCACTCTTCAATAATTTGAATTTCCATATAATCGAATGAAATATCTTCAATAAAACTGTCTTTTGTAAAACGGCATTTGCTATGCAGTTTAAAATCATTTACCGCCACCTGCAGCCAGATCGGCTTTCCCAAATCAAGCTCATAGCATGCGCTTTCTATGGCATGCATTACTTTATGTGTACGGGTATCCGCAGTATTATCACAGATAACTGTATCCCGGATCAGATGATTATCTCTGATCAGTCTAACCCACATACGAAACATTTTTTACCTCTCAGTCTTGACAATTGCCTTTTATGATTGTAGTATTTAAAATCATATTACATAGTTTTTAATACTACATATATATGGAGGAGCTATGACACTTACAATTCGTGAACCCGGTAGTGCATTAACACATTTTTTCACCATGATGGCTGCTTTTCCTGCAGCAACAATCCTGCTGGTAAAGGCAAGCGCTTCTTCCCGCACCAGTCTGCTCGCCATGAGTGTATTCATGCTCAGCATAGTCTTATTATATGGTGCAAGCGCCCTTTATCATACCCTTACTGTCTCCGCAGGCATTCTACGAATTTTTCAGAAAATTGATCATATGATGATATTTGTTCTGATCGCAGGATCCTATACCCCTATTTGCATGATCGTTCTGGGTGGCAAAAACGGATATCAGCTTCTTGGAATCATCTGGGGGCTGGCCGCCTTGGGAATGCTCACCAATATTCTGTGGATCAATTGTCCCAAATGGTTTTCTTCACTAATTTATATTGCAATGGGATGGGCCTGTGTTGCCGTATTCGGACAGCTTGTCAGTTCAATGCAGTCAGGTGCGTTTACACTGCTTTTGTCCGGTGGTATCATTTATACAGTCGGTGGTATCATTTATGCACTTAAACTTCCGGTTTTTAATTCCCGCCACGCTGATTTCGGTTCACATGAAATTTTTCATCTGTTTGTCATGGCTGGCAGTATCTGCCATTTTCTATGCATGTATCTATACATTGCATAAAAAATTTGATATTTTTACTATTGAAAAAGACTGTTATATGACAGGGTTCCCTCTCATAATAACAGTCTTTTCCTTTATTTGACAATCAAATGTTCAATCATCATAACCGTTTGGATTCATGCTTTGCCATTTCCAGGAGTCTGCACACATATCTTTGATATCATATTGTGCTTTCCAGCCCAGTTCCCGATAAGCCTTGTCTGCGCTAGAATAGCAGGTTGCAATATCTCCTGCTCTTCTGCCCTTTATTTCATAAGGAATCGTTACCCCCGTTGCTGCTTCAAAATTCTTTACAATATCCAGTACGCTGTAGCCTACCCCTGTCCCCAGATTATAAATATTCAGGCCACTGCCGGGTTCCAGTTTTTTAAGTGCTTTTACATGTCCTGCTGCAAGATCTGCCACATGAATGTAATCTCTTACCCCGGTTCCATCCGGTGTATCATAATCATTACCAAATACATTAAGGCTCTTCAGTTTTCCAACTGCAACCTGTGTAATATAGGGCATCAGATTATTCGGAATTCCATTTGGATTCTCCCCGATTGTTCCGCTCTTATGTGCTCCGATCGGATTGAAATAACGAAGCAGCACAACATTCCACTGTGGATCTGCCTTTTGAATATCTGTCAGTACCTGCTCCAGCATGGATTTGGTCCAGCCATAAGGATTTGTACACTGTCCCTTCGGACATTCCTCCGTAATCGGAACAAACGCCGGATCTCCATATACTGTTGCGGAAGATGAAAAAATAATGTTCTTAACATTATTTTTCCGCATCACATCTACCAGTGTTAATGTTCCGCTGATATTGTTTTCATAATACTCCCATGGCTTTGATACTGACTCCCCTACCGCTTTCAGACCTGCAAAGTGAATGACAGCATCGATCTTTTCTTTTTCAAAAATTTCTTCCAAAGCAACACGGTCTCTGATATCTGCTTTATAAAAAGGCACTTTCTTACCTGTAATATTTTCAACTCTGCCAATAACCTTTTCACTTGCATTTGCAAGATTATCCACTACCACAACGTTATAGCCGGCGCCCTG
>JAGOGF010000238.1 GCA_017996845.1 Butyrivibrio sp. | reverse complement strand
TAACAGGAAGAACCATAATCAGACATCTGTGCTGCCTATTCATCTGAAGATTAAATATTCCGCAAACATAAAGCGCCGATATTGCAGGTATTGTAAGCATCAGAATCCCTGCTGAAAATGCCATGGCATTTCCTGTCATGCGCATCACAGCATTTTCTTCCATGCTTCCGAAAATAATCAATTGCCTGATCACTTCCAGAAAATTGATCAAAAGCGTTATGATCGTCATATTTTTGAATATTTTATTTTGAAAAGAAGGAATGCTGCGCCCTATCCCGGCAATTACGATGAGCGCTGCTGCAAGGATAACCCCGCACAAATTAAACCACAGACCGTATGGCATATTATTCTCCCTCTGCCCGTTCCCTTTCTTTTTCCTGTTCATTCAGATACTGATTCAATTCGTCTTTTGTAAGTGGTTTGGCATAAAAGTCTCCCTGTGCAAAATCACATTCCAGAGACCTTAATATTTCAGCCTGCCATGCTGTATTGACACCTTCCACACCGACTTGCTGCTGTGTACCATGTATCATTCTGACCATATCTTTTATCATGGCTCCCGCCTTTATACTTTCTGATGCAGCCCTGATCATTGAAGCATTCAGATTTACGCTGACTGCCTTTGCATTGATCAGCTGATGCAAATAGGAAAATCCGATACCGACATCATCAATCAGAAAATGGTATCCCTTTTCTTTCATTCTGTACATTTTATCAATATGTTCCTGTTTGAACAGGCTGAAAGATGTTTCTGATAATTTAAAAAATAATTTTTGTGGCGTAATTCCGTATCCCAGCAGTATTTCATCCACACGTACCTCAAAATCACTGCGCAAAAAAGCAATATGGGATATTTTCATGGATATCCCGTACAATGCCGATAACATCTGCCGATTATCCGCCAGGAAACTGCATATCCCGCACAGAAGATATTCATCTACGTCTGCAATAATTCTGTTGTTTTCCATACCATCAAAAAAATCATGTCCGTTGATCCAGTTCCCGTTTTCGGATGGGAAAAAGCAGACCGCTTCCAGCGCACGCACTCTGTTTTCCGAGAGCAGAATCACCGGAATCAGACGCATCTGTGCATTTTTTTCATGCAACGCTTTCATTACAAGAATCAGAAAATTTTTCATATTGATATTTCGCATGAAGTCAATCTGATCTACCTGTACAATTACCTGACCACGCCTGTTTTCCGTTCTCATGATAATGTCATTGCGATTGACAAGATCATCCAGATTTGTGTACTGCTGCGGATAACAGAGCATCCACAGATAAAAATCCACATGAATACTGTTATTATGGAATTTCCATGGTTTGCTGAACTGTTCTATCAGTTCCTGCATCATTTTCTGTGCATTCTCTTTATCGGATTTACGAAGAACCATTGCAAATGAACTTTCAGAATAACGGTATAAAAATATTTTTTTCCCATACCGCTTCAAAATATCTGCCATCATGTGCATAAGGCTCTGCAGCTGAACATTTCCAAGTGCCTGACTCATTGCCAGAAGATGATCGACACCTACAAATACCGTTATAAATGGTTGTTTGCTTTCTATCAACATGGAAGTACTCATCAGAAAAGCCTTATGATTCAATGTGTCTACTTCTTCATCAATCATTTCACTTGGACTTTGAATTGTAATATAAGTCAGTAACAGACTGATCGTTGAGCAAAAACCTTCCACAAGCATTTTAGGGAAAAACAACTGTATCATAATGCCGCAGATAATGATCAGAATATACGAAACCATAATTCTGGTAACCCGCTTGGACAGATTCTTTCTGTATTTACGAATCAAAAGCAGTCCACTCAGAATATAATGCGCACCAATCAGATAAAAAAGCACCATTGCAGGTGCCCTGTGGTATAGCCCATTGTGATCATAATAAAACATAATCGGCATAAACCAATTCATCACAATCAAAGCAATTCCCGCAATAAGCGGTAAAGAAAGGCTGAAATAATTTTTGCAGAAACGCACAGAAATATGCAATACAGCAAGTACATAAATCATATATCCGGCTGCTGTCAGAATATGAAAGAAAAAGTAGCTGCTCCCAGCCAGTTTTTCCGCATAAGAATAGAACAGATTCTGCTGTGGATGCATTTGCAGCAGTGTTTCCGCCCATTCTAAAAAAACTGTCAAAAAAATACAGCAATAAAGTGCTAAAAAAACAAAATTCTGATAGGTAGGCACTTTTTTGCGAAACAGAGTCATAAATGCCATAACAGCCAGAATACAAAGTGCACAGATATCAAAATAGAAATTGTAATCAGCCATAATTTTCTCTTTGCAGACAAGTTAACAGTTATCCATATTCCTATTTTACTACAAAATAAAAAGCTATAGTACGATATTTTGACACAATATTTATTCTTCAATCTGATATACACAACTTCCTATTTCCCTGCAATGGGACTTTGCAGAACTGCAATTCATTTTCGGCTGTTTCATAAATTACAGCATCGCTGTATATTAACCGCTATTCCAGTCCTGCTGTCAATATATCCTTCGAAAATAATTCCCTTCCTGAATAATCAGCTTTCGAATGCCTAACTGTACAAGATAATGTGCCAATTCTGCCATTGATACTGCAATGTGTTTTTTTTCCATTTTATCCTGCAGCTGCGATATAGACTGCAGATTCATATCCAGTACATCCATGATAACGGATTCTATCGGATCCAGTTTTCTGATTCCCTGAATTTGTGCTTTGTTCTGTGCAGTCTCCATCCCATAAAATTCCTGTAAAAGATCCGCAGGGGATAATGCAATTCCGGCTCCCTGCCTGATCAGCATATTGCAGCCATCACTGAGCCGATCTGTTATTCTCCCCGGAATTGCGAATACTTCACGTCCCTGTTCAAGTGCCATATCGACTGTGATAAGTGTTCCGCTGTGCTTTCTTGCTTCAATTACCAGAACCAGATCTGCAAGTGCACTGATAATCCGATTTCTGGGTGGAAACAGATTTGCTCTGGGCTGCGTGTCCGGTGGATATTCTGACAAAATTCCGCCATGTTCATTTAACATCTCATATACATCCCTGTTTTCCGGCGGATAACAATGATTCACTCCGCATCCCATTACTGCATAAGACCTACCGCCTGCCAGCATGGCTGCTTTCTGACTGATTCCATCTACAC
>JAGOGF010000094.1 GCA_017996845.1 Butyrivibrio sp. | reverse complement strand
AGAATTGGGGTAGTCCATGGTGGCGGTTCTCCTTGTAGATGTAGGTTATGGTGATTTACATTCTACCAAAGACCCTGCCATGGATCTTTATATTATTCAGATGTCCAAGTTGATTTTACAATCGGCGGAACTATAATTCTTATTCAAAAATGTAAATTTTTTTACAAAACTTATTACGATAGGTGATGTTAATTTGATTTTTTTATGTTATAATATCGGATATAATGAGGTAGAAATGGCTTTTTGTATGATGTTGCAATACATCAGAAGCGGGAGCAATATGTTCAGAAAGAAATATGCGGATATTACTGAAAATGATGAAAAACTTATCAAGCAAAAGATTTTTGATGAGATGCTTGAACAGTATGCAACTGATATTATTCATTCAGAGAATTTTCAACAACTGAAACAATATATTCAACACGGAAATGTATCGGTATATATGCATAGTTTATATGTAGCAAGATGTGCTATTTTGATAAATCAGAAATTTAATGTTGGATGCAATGAAAAGGAATTGATCAGAGGAGCATTATTGCATGATTACTTTTTGTATGATTGGCACGAAAATAGTGTAGATAATATTCATCCGCATTTACATGGGTTTTATCATCCGGGCATTGCTTTAAAAAATGCAGATCGTGATTTTGTACTTACTTTATCGGAAAAAGACATTATTAAAAAACATATGTGGCCACTTACAATTGTTCCACCTAAATATAAGGAGGCGTGGGTGGTTACAACAGCAGATAAATATAGCAGTTTTCTTGAAACTGTAAGGATAAGAAAAGGAACAGGAAAGGCAGATTTTTATTATGCCTGAGATATATGATTTACTGATAAATCTAGAAAAAAGCGATTATTATCCATTTCATATGCCAGGTCATAAAAGGAATATGAAAGGACAGCCCCTTGGTGATATAGCTGGAATAGATATAACAGAGATAGATGGATTTGATAATCTGCATGATGCAGATGGCATTCTTTTAAATGCTGAAAAGAGAGCAAATTCGTTGTATGGATCGGAAGAGACATTTTTTTTAGTTAATGGTAGCACTGGAGGTGTCTTAAGTGCAGTATCTGCGGTCGCAGATACTGGAGATACTATTCTGGCGGCAAGAAACTGTCACAAGTCATTATATCATGCTGCATATTTGAGACATCTTGATTTGAAATATATATATTCAAAAGTTATAGATGGCTTTGATTTTGCAGGGGGAATTGATCCAAATGAAATGGAAGCAATAATTAGTTCTTCTGTTAAAGCAGTGTTTGTGACATCACCAACATATGAAGGTGTTGTATCGGATATCAGTGCTATCGCAAAGATTGCGCATAAGCATGGAATACCGCTTATTGTAGATGAAGCACATGGTTCACATTTTGGATTTAATGAAAATGTACCGGATAGTGCAGTGCATCAGAATGCAGATATAGTGATACATAGTGTTCATAAAACGTTACCGTCGCTTACGCAGACTGCTTTGTTACATGTTCAGGGGAACTTAGTTAATAGAGAAAAATTGAAAAGATATCTTCAGATATATCAATCAAGCAGTCCGTCATATATTTTTATGGCATCAATTGATTCTTGTATGAAGATGCTTGAAAGACGGAAATCCGAATGGTTTGGTCGATTACTGCAATATCGACATGATTTGCAGGTACAAACCGAAGATTGTAAATATTTGTTTATTCTAAATACAGATGTGATTCAGGATCCGTGTAAGATTGTTATTGCAACAAAAAAATCATGCTATAATGGGCAGCAATTATATCATATTTTGAGGGAAAAATATCATTTACAGCTTGAAATGGCTGAATCTAATTATGTTCTGGCAATTATAACAGGAAATGACCGGGAAAGCGGAATTGCACGGATGATTAAAGCAATCCGGGAAATTGATACTGACATGGAAGAAAAAAAAGATGTTGAAAATCCATGGACAGAGATTTTTTGTGAAAAAACCAGCATACAGAGAATTACAGCTTTGGTTGAAGCCAAACCGATTGCAGATGCCTGGGATTGTTCAAAAGAAAAGATTTTGTTAGAACATGCAAAAAATCGTGTAGCGGCGGGGTTTGTTAATTTATATCCACCAGGAATCCCATTAATCGTACCGGGAGAAGAATATAGCGAACATTTGATTAAACAGATGCAATTGTATATATCTGCGAATATGAATCTACAGGGCGTGGATTTTGGGAAAAATGGAGAGAACTGGGTTTTTGTGACTTCAAAGTAATAAAAAAGAAAAAGGTTATAGCATATGAATACTACCTATAAAATGTAGTGTCATATATCAAAATAAAACATTATGTATGCCTGATTCTGGCGTAGAAATGAGGAAAATAATATGCGTAGAACAAAAATTGTATGTACAGTAGGACCAGCAAGTCAGAGTGAAGAGAAGATTCGTGAGCTTATGCTTGCGGGAATGAATGTTGCGAGATGCAATTTCTCCCATGGTACGCATGAAGAGCAGGGAATGAAATTTGATCGTGTCTGTAAAATAAGAGAAGAGCTAGGGCTCCAGGTTGCTACGATGATTGATACAAAGGGACCGGAGATTAGACTTCGTGATTTTGAAGCGGGTAAGGTTGAACTAAAGACAGGACAGAAATTTACGCTTACTTCTGAAGAAATTATGGGTGATGCAACGCATGTATCTATTACATTTAAGAATCTTCCAGGCGACTGTAAAACAGGAATGAAAATCTTACTGGATGATGGCTTAATTGAGTTAAGAGTAGACGAAGTAAGTGAGACAGATATTATCTGTACAGTTGTAAACGGAGGAATGATATCAAATCACAAAGGCGTAAATGTGCCAGGAGCAGATTTGTCCATGCCATATTTGAGTGCGGCAGACACAAGTGATCTTTTGTTTGGAATTGAAAAGGGATTTGATTTTATTGCAGCTTCTTTTACCAGAACAGCAGAAGATGTGCTCGCAATTCGTAAAATTCTTGAAGAACACAATAGTCCGATGAAAATTATTGCAAAGATTGAGAGCACACAGGGTATAAAAAATCTGAATGCTATTTTAGCGGTTGCAGATGGTATAATGGTTGCAAGAGGAGATATGGGAGTTGAAGTTCCTCTTGAAGAGGTACCGGTTCTTCAGAAGCGCATGATCAAACTTGCCGAGTCAGAAGGAAAATATGTTATTACTGCAACACAGATGCTGGAATCCATGATAGAGCATCCACGTCCGACAAGAGCAGAGGCAACCGATGTTGCAAATGCCATATACGATGGAACAACAGCAATCATGCTTTCAGGCGAAACAGCAAACGGTAATTACCCAATTGAAGCAGTAAAAACAATGGCAAGAATAGCAGAACGTGCTGAAGAGGATATCGATTATAGAGGAAGACTTGAGAAAAGAAAAGGAATTTTGGCAGAAGATACGACAACAGCCATTTCCCATGCAACTTGCACAATAGCTGCCGAAATAAAAGCAAATGCGATTATTTCTGTAACAATGTCAGGATTTACGGCGGGAATGGTATCAAGATATAAACCAACCTGTCCGATAATCGGGTGCGCAACTGATCCCAGAGTTTGCAGACAGATTAATCTGATGTGGGGAGTGGAACCACTTCAGATCCAGAAGGAAAGCTCAGCAGAGGAATTGTTTCGTGAAGCAATCAGTGCAGCGGAAAAAGCTGGATTATTGCATGAGGGAGACAAAGTTGTGCTGACAGCAGGAATTCCCTTGGGTATCTCAGGAAAAACAAACATGATCAGAGTAATTGATATCTGAAAAATGGAGAAATATATGGGAAAAATCGTATTGCTGATGGGAAAGAGCACTACGGGAAAAGATACGATATATAAAAAATTGTTGGAAAATGAAACATTGCAGCTCAAAAAAGTTGTTTTATACACAACAAGGCCAATGCGGCAAGGAGAGGAAAACGGCGTCCAGTATTTTTTTTCTGAGGAAAAAGAATATCAGACGCTGAAAGCTGATCACAAAATTATTGAAGAAAGAACGTACCATACTAATTACGGAGAGTGGAGATATTATACAGTAGCCGATGGGCAGATTGAACTGAAATCGGGAAGTTATCTGATGATAGGAACACTTGAAGCATACATGTCTCTATGCGCATATTATGGAAAAGATAATGTTGTACCGGTTCTTGTGGAATCGGAGGATCGCATTCGTTTGGAGCGGGCGATGCACAGAGAGGCAAAACAGGAACATCCTAAGTATGATGAACTTTGCAGAAGATATCTTGCTGATGAGAAGGATTTCAGTCCGGAAAACATTGAAAAGACAGGTATAAATAAAACGTTTGCTAATAATACGGATATTGAAGAATGTCTGCAGAAAATTATAGCGTTTATAGAGAATGAATGCCGCTGATGATTTACGGGGTCGATTGAATAAGAGGTCAGGGAACGCTTCTGACACAGAACCAGAGAAATGAGGCATCAGTATGGATATTAAAATCAATCAGATTCAGCAGACAGTGCCGCCTGAGGCACCAGAACAGGTGCAGCAGGCGGATGATAAATTCAGATTTATCCTGACCAGCAAACTGGAAGATGCCGGACTTGCTGCGCGTCTGAATACCATGATGCAGCAGATTACAATGCAGGGAAAGCAAATATCCAAAAAACATGATATTCGCGATATGCAGAGATATCGCATTATGATCAAAGATTTTCTGAATGAGGTAGTTACAAGGTCACATTCTTTTTCAAGAGAAAATTTTTTGGACAGAAAAGGAAGACATCGTGTATATGGAATCATAAGACTTGTTGATCAAAATCTGGATGCACTTACGCAGGAGCTTTTAAAAGAGGAGAAAGATAATATTACAATTATGGGAGTAATTGGAGATATTGAAGGGCTGTTGCTGGATATTTTTACATAAGGGGGTATCCTATGTCAAATTTTGCTGAGATAGTTGATCAGCAACAGATGAAAGAACATTTGCAAAATGCTCTCAGAACAGGAAAGGTATCTCATGCATATATTATTTCCGGTGAAAAAGGATCTGGAAAGAAATTTATTGCTGGAATATTTTCCAAAACGCTTCAATGTGAGAATCGGCAGGAAAAAGAAGGACAAATCGAGCCATGTGATGAGTGCCATGCCTGTATTCAGGCAAACCATGCGGATCACCCTGATATTATTACGGTTACACATGAGAAAACTGGAAGCGTAGGTGTAGATGATATCAGGACACAGATCAGAGATAGTGTTTTGATTAAACCATATACGGGACAGTATAAGATATATATCATTCCAGACGGAGAGAAGATGACTCCGGCGGCACAGAATGCTCTCTTAAAAACGCTTGAAGAACCGCCGGCTTATGCCGTGATAATAATATTAACGGAAAATATGGAAGCATTTCTGCCAACTATTACCAGCAGATGTGTTGTACTTCCAATGAAACTGGCAGGAGATGATTCTGTCAGGAATTTACTGATGGAAAAGATGCGAATAGTTGATTATAAAGCAGATCTTTGTGTTGCGTTTGCGAGAGGAAACGTTGGTAAAGCACTTGAATTGGCACAAAATGAAACATTTGATGAAATTCGAAATCAGACGATCTTGCTTGTGCAGAATATAAGGCACAAAGAGATATTTGAGATAAATGAAGCTGTTCATAATATTATTACAGCGCAGGAACAGGACAGAAGGCAGGATTTTCTGGATATATTGCTTTTTTTGATCAGAGATATTCTGGTATATAAAGCAACAGAAGAGGAAGATCACTTGATTTTCAGGGACAAAATATCGTATATTAGAGATACGGCTGACCGATGTACATTTGGGGGACTGAATTTAGTCGCTGAGGCCATGCAGAAAGCAAAGAAAAGGCTTGATGCAAACGTAAATGCTGATCTGGCATTGGAAATGCTTATGATTGCAGTGAAGGAGAATATATGACAACAGTAATCGGCGTACGATTTAGAACAGCCGGAAAAGTATATTTTTTTGCTCCCGGAAAATATGATATACATAAGGGAGACCATGTAGTTGTTGAGACTGCAAGAGGAATTGAATACGGAACGGTAGCGGGGGATCCGCAGGATATTGAAGATGATAAGGTAATTAAGCCGCTTAAACCCGTACTTCGAATCGCAAGTCAGAAAGATGATGAACAGGAAGCGTCAAACAGGGCAAGAGAGAAAGAAGCTTTCAGAATCTGTTTGGAGAAAATTCAGAAGCATGGTCTGGAAATGAAGCTGATTGATGCAGAATATACATTTGATAATAATAAGGTGTTATTCTATTTTACGGCAGATGGAAGAATCGATTTTCGTGCTTTGGTGAAAGATCTGGCAGCTGTTTTTAAAACAAGGATTGAGCTCCGGCAGATTGGAGTAAGGGATGAAACTAAAATAATTGGTGGAATCGGAATTTGTGGCAGACCATTGTGCTGCCATTCTTATCTTGCTGATTTTGCCCCTGTTTCTATTAAAATGGCAAAGGAACAGAGTCTGTCGCTTAATCCGACCAAAATATCCGGGGTTTGCGGCAGATTAATGTGTTGTCTTAAGAATGAAGAAGATGTATATGAAGAGATTAATCGAAAGATGCCCAATGTCGGAGATATTGTAACGACGGATGACGGGCTTAAGGGAGAAGTGGCAAATGTAAGTGTGCTTCGCCAGATGGTCAGAATTCTGGTAGACGTAAATGATGCAAAAGAAGTACATGATTGCAAACTGGAAACACTTCATTTTGTTAAGAAAAAGCCAAAGCGGAAAAACGGAAAAACAGGAAAATCCGAGGAAGAAGCTGAACTTGAGAATCTGGAGAAAATAGAGCAGGATGATACAAAATCAAAACTCGATGATAACTGATCTGAAGCCAGGGGAAAGAATAGATGATCTGCAAAGAAACGGGTACCGTATTATTCAGGATCCCAAAAGATTCTGTTTTGGGATGGATGCTGTTCTTTTGTCAGGATTTGCCCAGGCAGGGAAGGGAAGCAGGGTACTTGATCTTGGAACTGGAACAGGCATTATTCCGATTCTGATGGCTGCAAAAACGCAGGCTGCACAATTGTGTGGGCTTGAAATACAGACAGAGAGTGCAGATATGGCCAGGCGAAGTGTTTTTCTGAATCATCTTGAAAACAGAATTACGATTGCAGAAGGTGATATCAAAGAGGCAGGGGAGAAATTTGACGCTGCCTCTTTTGACGTTATAACCTGTAATCCTCCTTATATGATCAGCCAGCATGGATTACAAAATCCGGACAGTCCTAAGGCAATTGCCAGACATGAAGTGCTGTGCACGCTGGAAGATGTGGTACGTGCAGCAGCAAAATTATTAAAGCCTGGCGGAAAGCTGTATCTGGTGCATCGACCGTTTCGATTGGCTGAAATTATTGTTGTCTTGCATGATCATCATTTGGAACCGAAAAGAATGAAGTTGGTATATCCTTTTGCTGATCATGAGCCGACCATGGTACTGATCGAGGCCGTAAGAGGAGCAAAGCCCAGGATGACAGTGGAGAAACCACTGATTATATACGAAAGTCAGGGAAAATACACACAGGAAATATATGATATATATGGATATTAAGAAAGGGATTTAAATGGCCGGAAAGCTTCTATTATGTGCTACACCAATTGGAAATCTGGGAGATATTACCTTTCGAGTGCTGGAAACGCTGAAAGCGGCAGATATGATAGCAGCAGAGGATACCAGAAACAGTATTAAACTGTTGAATCATTTTGATATTCATACACCGATGACCAGTTATCATGAATATAACAAGGTTGATAAAGCGATTTATCTGATAAGTAAGATGAATCAGGGAATGAATATAGCACTTATTACGGATGCGGGGACGCCTGCAATTTCTGACCCTGGAGAGGTGTTAGTCAGAATGTGTCAGGAAGCAGGGATTACGGTGACATCACTCCCGGGACCAGCGGCGTGTATCACCGCTTTGACGCTTTCCGGATTAAATACCAGAAGATTTTGTTTTGAAGGTTTTTTGCCTGGAGCAGAAGATAAAAAAGAAAGAAAAGCAATCCTTGCAGATTTGAAGGATGAAAGCAGAACAATCATTTTATATGAAGCACCACATCATCTTCGAATTGTACTAAAAGATCTATACGATACACTTGGAAACAGGAAAATTACAATATGCAGAGAACTTACTAAAAAATTTGAGGATATTATGCCAACAACTTTAGAGCAGGCAATCGCTTATTATAATGAAAAAGATCCGCGTGGAGAGTATGTTCTTGTAATCGAGGGGCACAGTTTAGAGAAGCAGGCGGAAGAAAAACAGGCTGATTGGCAGGAAATGTCTATTGCAGAACATATGAAATATTATGAAGATGCAGGAATCTCTCATAAAGATGCAATGAAAAAAGTAGCCGTTGACAGAGGTGTTGGGAAGAGAGATATTTACCAGGCACTTCTGCAATTGGATGAAGAAAACTGATCTTTTTGAAAGGAAACGGTACGATGTCAGGATTGACAATCTATATATTGATAGGATGTGCTGGTGCAGCGGGCATTTTCCTGGCCCTGCTGATATGGCATCTGAAGAGAAAAAAGCCGTTGCCAATGGATGAACTTGAGGGACATGAATTTGAGTATTACTGTGCTGACCTTTTGCGGGCACATGGATTTGTAGATGTGGAGGTAACCAAAGGAAGCGGCGATTTCGGAACAGATATTCTTGCAGAGAAAGATGGCGTGACGTATGCGATTCAGTGCAAATGCTATGATAAGCCAATTGGTGTGAAAGCAATCCAGGAAGCATATGCGGGGAGAGATTTCTATGACCGTATGGTTGGAACAGTGATGACGAACCAGTATTTTACAGCACCAGCGGTAGATGCTGCCAGAAAACTGAAAATTCTATTGTGGGACAGGGGATATCTGGACAGCATGTTGGAAGAAGAAAAGCAGGGAAAAGATAATGGTCGTCGCATTTGAAGATGATCTGGATCTGGATAAGATTGCAGAAAGCGGGCAGTGTTTTCGCTGGAAGAAAACAGAGAAAGATATGTGGCAGATTATTACAGGGAAAGAAATCTTATATATAAAAGAAATAGAAAAAGGATTATTTGATTTTGACTGTACGGAAGATGCATATGAAAATGTCTGGAAAAATTATTTTGATATGCAGCAGAGTTATGCAGAGATTCGCAGTATGATTTCTTTACAGAAAGATCTTTTTTTATATCAGGCAGCAGAATACGGAAAAGGAATCCGGATTTTGAGGCAGGATCCGTGGGAGACACTGATCAGTTTTATTATTTCTCAAAGGAAAAGTATTCCGGCTATCAAAACTGCAATTGAAAAGCTTTGTGAAACAGCCGGAGATGCGATCATGGTCAGCAATGGTGAAATACGATATACTTTTCCGACACCAGATCAGATGATCATATTAACAAAGGAACAGCTGGAAAAATGTGGATTGGGATATCGAACAGGGTATATTCAGGCGGCGGTACATAGGGTGATAAGTGCCGAAATAGATCTCAATCAGGTAGATCAGCTTGCGGATCAAGAACTTTTGGAAAAACTCAGCGAATTTTATGGTGTAGGAAATAAAGTTGCAAATTGTACAATGTTGTTTGGATATCATCGATTGGATTCATTTCCCAAAGATGTATGGATTAATCGGGTACTGGAACACGAATATGCTGCAGGATATCCGTATGAACAATATTGTCCTTATAATGGCGTAATGCAGCAGTATATGTTTTTATATTACAGAATAAATAAAAAGAATGGTATTTGAAGATAGATAGCACTAAGGTTAAAAAAAGATAAATGCACATAAAAAGGGACATGATCATGTATCGACCTCCAAGAGTTAGACCAAAATCTAACGATTGAAGGTCAGTTTTTTTATTACAAAAATAAACAAGTATCGAAGGCATAAATCAGAAATGGTTTTAAAACTGCAAAATATGCATAAAAAATAAAAGTTGTATATGTACAACTTTTATAATATGTCTATATATATGAAACAATGATTGACATAAAGAAATGACATCGTTATGATAAAAGTATATAAACAGCATATTTTGAGGGAAACAAAGATTAATCAAACATAATAAATACAACTTAAAATAGAATACAAATATACATGAATCATAATTAAAGATACATAGTTTGCATTTCAAAACACAAAAATATGAGGCTATATTTCTGCAAATACGCGGAGTG
>JAGOGF010000093.1 GCA_017996845.1 Butyrivibrio sp. | reverse complement strand
TTATGTACTAATGTGATAATATAAAAAGGATAACATATGATAAAATAAGACAGATATTTGCGAGAGGATGAAATGTCATTTAACAGAAAAAGAATCCGTTTGGGCGAGTGCCTGATTAATGAAGGGCATCTGACACAGGAACAATTGGAAAAAGCATTGCTCCAGCAGAAAGAAAGCGGGAAACGGCTGGGAGAAGTTCTGGTAGAAAATGGCACGGTCACGGGCGATCAGCTTGCGAAGGCACTCAGCAATCAACTGGGGCTGAGCCGTGTGAACCTGCAGACCATTGATATTCCGGATAATATTCTAAATCTTGTTTCACCAACCGTTTTACGCAGACATCGCGTTATTCCATTTGCATACAAGGAAGATGCTCCCAATACACTTCTGGTGGCAATGAGTGATCCGATGGATATTGCAGCAGTGGATGATATCGGCATTGTTACCAATCTTGTGGTGGAACCGGTTGTCAGCACGAACAGAAGTATCATGCTGGCCCTGGATAAGTATTATGGGGATTCAGAAATCAAACAGGCGGCAGAACAGTATGCCAAAGAAAAGACATCAGCTGCAGACAGTTTGGAGAAAGAAAATGCAGATGTTCAGAATTCGCCGATCGTACAGCTGGTTACATCCATGATCGAAGCTGCGGTCAGACAAAGGGCATCCGATATTCATATTGAACCGATGACAAGGAACCTCAGAATTCGCTTTCGAATTGACGGAGCGCTTTATGAACGGGCCACTTACAGCATGTCATTGCTGACAGCAATGGTAACCCGAATCAAGATCATCAGCGGAATGGATATTTCTGAGAAACGAAAACCACAGGATGGAAGAATGACACAGATCGTGGATCGTCTGGAATACGATATCCGTGTATCCACGCTGCCGACTGTTTATGGAGAGAAAGTGGTTATGCGACTTGCTTCCAAAACTGCCTTGAACCGCAGCAAGGATCAGCTGGGACTTCGCCCGGCAGAAATGGAGCAGTTTGACCGGATATTGCAGAATCCGCATGGGATACTTTTGGTTACAGGACCGACCGGAAGCGGAAAATCTACAACCTTGTATACAGCGCTGAGTGAACTTAACAGCGAAGAGGTTAATATTGTTACGGTGGAAGATCCGGTAGAAGCAAATGTAAACGGGATCAATCAGATACAGGTTAATGCAAAGGCAGAACTGACCTTTGCATCTGCGCTTCGGTCCATTTTGAGACAGGATCCGGATATCATCATGATCGGAGAAATCCGTGACAGGGAAACCGCCGGAATTGCAATTCAGGCATCCATAACAGGACATTTGGTCGTATCGACACTGCATACCAATTCTTCTGCCAGCACGATTACACGTCTGGAAGACATGGGAGTGGAGCCATATCTGATCGCGGATTCCATGATCGGAATTATTGCTCAGAGACTGATCCGAAAACTTTGTACAGACTGCAGGCAGATGTATGAAGCATCTGAAGAGGAGAAAGAACTGTTGGGACAGCCGACAGACAAACCACTGCAGTTATACAGAAGAGTTGGATGTCCACATTGCGGCGGCACAGGATTCCACGGTCGTACCGGTGTGTATGAGATCCTGGAGATTACACATGATGTAAAACGTGCGATTGAAAAAGATCAGAATGCAGATGAAATCAAGCAGAAGGCACTGGAAAACGGGATGCATACTTTGCGAATGAGTGCAACACAATATGTGCTGGAAGGTATTACGACAATTGATGAGATGAAAAAAGTTTCGTTTGATGTCTGACGCAGGTGGTGCAGTCCTGCAGAATGAAGTCATAGAACAGGAGAAGTAATGGCGATTTTTGGTTATGTCGCAGTAGATACGACTGGAAACCAGGTGAAGGGCAGCATGGATGGAGAGGACGAACTTACCGTTGCTGCGGAGCTTAAGAACAAAGGGCTGATGCCAATGAAAATCATTGCGCAGAATACCATGACCAGAGATATTAACTTTAATTTCAGCGGGCATGTCAAAACGCGTGACCTTGCTGTCTTTTGCAGACAGTTCGTCAGTATCGATAAGGCGGGGGTACCCATTATTGAGGCGATGAGACTGCTTTCGGAACAGACAGAAAATAAGATTCTGAAAACTGCAGTCGCGGAATTGCAGACCAGTATAGAGAAGGGCGAGACGCTGACAGCATCCATGCAGAAACATCCCAAAGTCTTTCCATCGCTTTTTGTTACAACGGTGGCAGCAGGAGAAGCTTCCGGTAATCTGGATATTGCATTTGACCGGATGGCGGTTCAGTTTGAAAAATCCGCTAAAATAGAAAGTATGATCAAAAAGGCAATGATTTATCCGATTATTGTAGCAGTTGTTGCGATAGCAGTTGTTGCGGTTATGCTGGTCAAAGTCATTCCGGCATATACGGATATGTTCAATCAGCTCGGCACATCACTTCCGCCGATCACACTGATTGTTGTACATATGAGTAATTTCGTCATTCACAGATGGTATGTCATTCTTATCGTTGTGGTGGCTTGTTATTTCTTCTTTCAATGGTTTGCACATACTGCAGCCGGTCAGCTGACCTTAGGCAGAGTTGCACTGAAGGTTCCTGTATTTGGCAAACTTCAGACCAAGAAAGCCTGTTCCATGCTTTCGAGAACGATGGCAACACTTTTTGCCAGCGGCGTATCCATGATAGATGCCATTGCAATTACTGCCAAAACGATGGATAATGTATTGTACAGAAATGCACTGAATAATGCGCGGGATGCCGTGATTGCGGGACAGCCGCTTTCACAGCCGCTGGAAGAATCCCGACTCTTTCCGCCAATGCTGTACCATATGGTGCGAATTGGAGAGGAGACAGGATCAACGGACGAAATGCTTGAGAAACTGGCTGATTACTATGATGAAGAAGTGGAAATGGCAACACAGCAGATGATGGCAGCAATGGAACCGATGATCATTATCGTTCTGGCAGCGATTGTGGGATTTCTGATTGCAGCAGTCATGAGTCCGATGCTCACCATGTATCAGTCACTGGATAATATGTAATGAGGGGGAATTATCCATCACTTTTCAGGGGAAGTGATGTATAAGATAAAATAATTTAAAAATAAGGAGAAGTGAAAAATGAAGAAGTTAATGGAAATCCGTAAGAAAATGAAGAACAACAAAGGCTTTTCACTGGTAGAGCTGATCATCGTAATTGCGATTATGGCAGTACTGGTTGCAGTACTTGCGCCGCAGTTCCTGAAGTATGTGGAAAAATCCAGAAATGCAACAGATGCACAGAATGCCACAGCAATCGTTTCCGCAATACAGACATGTTATGCAGATCCTGATACGGCTGCAACAGATTTACCGGCAAATAACGCAACAACTACTATAACAGTCAACGCTACTGGTATTACTGGTGCCGATACTTTTGTGACAAAAGCATTTACTGATGCGGGTCTTTCAACAAGTACGAACTGCAAGAGCAAGCAAACATGGAAAGAATACACAATCAAGTATACAGTTACCAATGGAACAATTACTTTTACCTATGGCGGTACAGAATTCAATAATTATATGACGAAGGGCAGTGCATCATAAGCACCGCAGTATAGAACCTGGTTACGAAATCATGCTTTTGCAAAAGAGAACAACCGGATGGTGATCATGTGGGAGGTCCTGATCAAGGGCCTCTTGCAGATTTCCCGTTCCTGAAAGGACATGCTACGGATGGCAGTAATTTATTTGATCGCCTTTGCATATGGACTGGTGATTGGCAGTTTTGTAAATGTAGTGATTTACAGAGTACCGGATCACCAGGATATCGTGAAGACCAGATCACATTGTATGAACTGTGGTTATCAGCTGCGGTGGTTTGATCTGATCCCGGTATTCAGCTGGATCATGCTGGGCGGAAAATGCCGCAAATGTCATGCCCCGATTTCTGTGCAGTATCCGGCAATTGAAATATTGAATGGTTTTTTTTATGTTCTGTTTACGATCGTGTACGGTTTCAGACTGGAAACCCTGCTTCTGTGTCTGTTATCTTCTGCACTGACGGCAATTGCTGTAATTGATTTTAGAACGTATGAGATTCCCTTCGGAATCAATCTTTTTATTGGTGTTCTTGGGGTAATTCGTTTTATGACAGATCTGCGGCACTGGGATACTTATCTGATTGGATTATGCAGTGTCAGTCTTTTCTTAGGGTTGCTGTTCCTCGTATCAGGAGGCAGAGCAATCGGCGGAGGGGATGTGAAACTGATGGCAGTTACCGGACTGCTGCTGGGATGGAAACTGAATTTACTGGCTTTTTTTCTCGGATGTATATATGGGGCAGTCATTCACCTGTTTCGCATGAAACTGACACATACAGGTCATATGCTGGCGCTTGGTCCCTATCTTGCAATGGGAGTTATGACGGCAGCTCTATTTGGTGAACAGATGCTGACCTGGTATTTTTCATTTTATTGAACGGCTGATGGAACATACTGCAGCATGTTTATGGGGACAGTAATCCTGCCGGAAATGTCACAGTTTCCGTGTGGGCTTTTCTATATTGAAGATTTTGTGCTGTGACAGAATCTGAGATGCAGTTTATGATTGCAATCACAGCGTGGAGATGAAAAATGGCTAAAGTACTGAGCATTGAGATTGGGAAATCCCTTACACAGATCTGCGAGATGGATTCCCATTCCAAAAATCCCAAAGTATATAAACATCTGTCCCTTTCTACACCGGCAGGCGTATTTGAAGATGGTGTACTGGATTCTTTTGACGGGTTTGCAGATGCCCTGCATACGATTCTCAGAAAAAAAGGCATTCGGGCCAAAAAGGTCGTATATTCTGTTTCTTCTGGTAAAATTGCAAGTCGTGAGATTGAAATTCCTTTTGTAAAATCCAATCAGATACAGGAACTTCTGACAGCAAATGCTTCAGATTATTTTCCGGTTGACCTTACGGAGTATCAGATTGCCTATTCTGTTCTCGAGACAGTACAGGAAGAAAACAGAAAGTATTACCGGCTGAGTGTGTTCGCTGTGCCCAAGATGCTGATTGAAAGTTACCGTGCATTTTCGAAGGCGTGCGGACTCGAACTTGATGCAATCGACTATAATTGCAACAGTGTATATCAGGCGATGCGCAGAGAATGCAGTGAAGGAAACCAGCTGCTGATCAAAATGGATGAGAATGCGGCGATGGTAATGGTTCTGACGGATGGAATACAGATACTTTCCAGAACCGTTCCGTATGGCATTCGTGATGCTGCAGATGCAGTGATTGACAGCAAAGTATGCAATGACAACACCAGTTATGCGGAGGCTATCAGCTATCTGCGCGCTTTCAGATGCATCAATCCCCATCTGCAGATGGAGGAACCGGATGCTGAAACAGTTCAGGAGCAGAAAGCGGAGGAAGAAAAACTGGTTCAGCTCAGAAAGCAGGCGACCCGTTCATTGGAGAACATGCTTTCCGGCATCGGAACAGTTCTGGATCTGTATTATTCCAAAAAATCGGCACAGACGATTGAACGTGTCATGGTAACCGGAATCGGTGGAACAGTTAATGGAATAGCAGAGCTGCTGCATAACACACTTGAAATTGAGACGCTGCAGCTGAACGGGTTGGAAGGGTATCGTCTGGATAAGATTTTCAAAAATGGTATTTTTGGCGAATATATTGGCTGTCTGGGAGCAGTAATTGCGCCGATTGATCTGATGGCAACAGAGAAAAAGAGCAAAGAAAGCAGCACGTCCAATGTTGATATTGCGCGTATTGGTATGCTGGTCTTACTGGGCAGTATGGTAATATCAGCAGTTCTGCTTGCAGTCTCTGTTCCCCCATATCTGCGTACCCGGAAGAAAAATCAGGAGCTTCAGTCACAGCTTCAAAAACTTGCACCTGTGGTAGCAACGTATCAGAAATATACGCTGGCAAAGCAAGCGGAAGATTTTCTGCAGCAGGCCTACAGCCAGTCTCAGGGACCGACTGCACAGCTTACATCCTTAATACAGGAGATGGAGAGTAAGATGCCATCCGATCTTCTGGTCACATCTTTTTCTTCTGATAATACAACCGTTACGATTGCGATGAACGTGCGAAATAAGCAGGAAGCAGCAGATGTAATAGCACAGTTTCGGACATTTGAAAGTCTTGAGAGTATTACCGTAACAGATGTTACAGATACAGCATCAGCAGATGATGCAGGAATGGTTACCTTCACAGTGACAGGAACCTATCAGGGAGCGGCAGAGGAAGCATCTTCCGGGTCATCTGGCACGGCAGCAGGTACAGCTGGGAGTTCAGCACCTGCAAATGCAGCATCAACGGGGACAGACTGAGGGGGCATCAATAAATGGATATGACAATATCGGAAAAAGACAAGGGCCTTTTGATGATACTCGGGGGGATTCTGATCTTTGCGGGTGTATATTATTACGGCTATCAGAATCTGACGGCGATGACACAGGAAAAGCAGGAACAGAATATCGTACTGACACAGCAGACAGGTCTTTTACAGCAAATTGATAAAAAGCGCCAGCAGTATGAAAGCGATATACAGAAATTTGTTACAGACAGTCATCAGCTGGTAAGCAGGTACCCTGCGCAGGTCAGGGAAGAAGATGAAATTATGTATGCAGATTCTCTGACGGAAACAATTCCCCATACATATGTATCCTATGCGGCAACGCCGCAGGGAGAAGCAATTCCGCTTACGGTACCGGCAAGGGAGAATATGCTGGCATCCGTGCAGGACGTGACAGGGGCAATCAGCAGGAACGGATATCAGCCGGATGGAACAATTCAGGACGTTTCCGGTTACCTGTTGTATGTTTCCAAGGCAGATCTGAGTTTTCAGACAACTTATGACGGCATGAAAAAACTGCTGGGAGATATCACAGCTTCGGAGGATGTAAAGGGAATTGATAATATTGTACTGACTTATGATGATACAACCGGATTCCTGACAGGAACACTTTCCGTAAATTTCTATTCCATGCAGGGAACCGGCGCGGTTTATGCAGAGCCTGCAATAAAACCTGTTAAACGGGGAACGGCTAATATTTTCGGAACGGCAGCTGCGATCGATCGTGTGCAGAAAGAGAACACGGCAGCCAATCAGACGGGGACAGAGAAAACAGATGCAGCCGCAAAAGATTAATATAAAAGGCAGACTGCGCAGCATGCGCGGAGAAGATGGATTTTCACTGGTTGAGGTTCTGGTAGCGGTTATTATTCTGGCAATTATTGCAATACCGCTTATGCGTGGATTTGTTGTGACACAGAGGCTGAACAATAAAGCACAGCGGCTTGAGAGTGCACAGACGGTGGCACAGAATGTAATGGAAGCATTGAAGTCCGTATCTCTAGCAGAAATGGCCGAACAGTTTAACAGTACGCAATCAGATGGATTTACACTTGTAACGGCAGATTCCGGTGGTACCCTGACTTATTTTCAGCCGGATACTGCAGGCGGGGACTTTCTGCGGAAAGAGTATCCGGGAGGCTCTTCACATGCAGTTTCTGTTAATGCAAAAGGCCAGTTTGTGGGACAGCCTGACAACCAATATCAGTTTGCCATCAAGGGAATTTATGAAGATGCAAAATATTATGATGTTCTGATCAGGGTGGATGCAAGCCATTATCGCGGAACCGAAACAGCTGACGCGCGGGACGGCGCATCGGCAGCCTACAACAGTGTTCCCTACAGCTATGTAGCATCTTACAGCCAGCAGAAGGATTATATGTTTCTGCAGACGCTGAGTGATGAACAGGAAGTATATCAGCAGATACGTGTCAGCCTGAGTGATCCCTCGCTGACAGATGATATGATCGGGAAAAATATTCAGAGAACGATTACAACTGATATTACAGGAACCAATCCGGTATTGGTAAATACGACTGTAACATATCACTATCTTCTGCATGAAGGAGTGGATCAGACAAGGGTCTATGCAGCCGGAACATATATACAGCCGGATGATGGGGAGACATTTCTCAGAAATGTTTTTCTGTGCTATACCCCTGATTATTATTCCACAGATGCAAATAACAGTGCAAAAGGCGGGATTTTTCTGGATAATATTGTTATTAACAACAATGGTTGTATTCCGGTTAATCTGTGTCTGGTCAAGCAGAAGACAGATACCAATGAAAAAATTGATGTTAAGGAGCAAAATTATCGTGTTAAAGTGACCATTAATGAAAAAAATACCGTAAGAAATGGGGATACAGTTTCCGAATATACGAAAATACGTACGAATTTAAATACAAATATTGCACAGACAGACTCAGAATCGGCTGTGAAAAGCAGTTATCCCTATCAGACCAGATATGTGTACAGTGCAAAGAATATAACCGCATCCGGCAATGCGGATGCAATACAGAAATATCTGACCATTCAGTCACTGGATGGAGCTTCTGCAGGTGCCAATATTATATATGATACCAGCATTTCGGTATATGACAGCGGCGCCTATGCAAACGGATTTTCTGCTTCAGAAAAGCCACTTTTGAAGGTTTCTGCAGATAAGTGACAATTTAAGACAGGACGGCAAATGCACAGAATATTCAAAATTCGAAAACTGCAAAAAGACAACCGCGGCTCAGCGATCGTACTGGTCATTGTAGTGATAGCATTTATTGGTATGCTGTTATCTATGATGATGTATATGGCGTTATACAATTATCAGATGAAGGCAGCAGACTTCAGGGCACAGAATAATTTCTATTCTGCTGAGATGGCGATGGACGAAATTCGTGCAGGACTGCAGGCCAAAACTTCAGCAGCAGTATCGCAAAGTTATCTGGCAGTCATGCAGAATTACAGTTCCTATACAGATACCCAGCGGTCTGCCAGGTTTCAATATACTTTTTTCCATTTCCTCTCAGGGAAAAATATTCCTGCGGAACCTGCAGGCAGTGGAGTGATGGGAGACCAGGAGGGGCATTACAGCATTGCAATGTTACAGTCCTATATTACGCAGGAACCTTCGGTTGCAAAGGTGGTTACAACCGATTCAGACAGTAAATTTGACATTTATACGGATCATATGTCTCTTGAAAACGTAAAGCTGGTTTATACAAACCCTGCAAATGGCGATATTTCCATAATAGAGACAGATATTAATATCATGCTGCCGGATATGGACTTTAACCATAAACTTTCTCTTCCGGAGATGGTACAGTATGCCCTGATCGGAAACAGATCAATTCAGGTGTCAGGTGGAGATACTGTAATTACATCTGCAAATATTTATGGTGGGCGTGCAACGCCGCTGACCGATTCAAATGGTGACGGTAAAATAGATGATCTGGATGACAGTTATGGAATTCAGGTGCAGGCGGGTGCAGCACTTACTGTTAAGGACAGTGATGTTGGTCAAAGTCCCAATAACTATCTGGTGGTATCCAATGATAACGTTGATATAGAAGGGACCGGAGCAGCATTTCAGACGGATGGGAATATCAATTTCTGGGCGAAAGGGATCCTGGTCAATGCAACATCGAATGTGTCATCTCCTCTTAATCTGCAGTTATCGGGAACCAGTTATGTGCAGGATGATCTGACTGCAGCAGGCAAGAATGCGAATATTGCGATAAGCGGTGCATATTATGGGTATGGACATGCAGATGCAACGCCCGAAAACAGCAGCGCGATTCTGATCAATGGAACAGACACTTCACTGGATCTGTCACAATTATCAAAACTTGCACTGGCAGGAAATGCATATATCGGGATGAGTGATCAACATATCATCTCATCTGTTACAGATTCAGATAATACACCTGATGCAGATAAGAATGTGCCAATGGGAGAATCACTGACGGCAAAGGCAGCGCAGCTGGCATACCTTGTTCCTCCCGAATGCATTGGCTGGACAAAGGATGCAGCGGGCAATCCGGAAGCCTGTATTTTAGGAAAAAATCCGGTATCACAGATTGAATATGAGAATCGGTATCAGAACAGCTATTTGGCAGATAAGAGAATGGAAGTCAATCTGAAAGAAACGGTTGCCAAACTTGGTAAAAAACTCAGCGATTACGGAATTGATGAAAAAGATCCCTATCATGTTGTTGTTACACAGGGTACCAATTGGAGATATTATTATCTGAATTTTGCATCAGAAGAGGATGCCGGGAAGTTTTTCAGAGACTATTATGCAGCCGATTATGCCAAAATGGACAAATATATCGATAATTATATTTCCACACTTAAAATAAATACCGGGTTATTGGCGGTGCGTGGCACCGAGGG